>NZ_JAGAYD010000105.1 GCF_017940685.1 Butyrivibrio sp.
GGGTCACAGGGAACATACAGAATGTTTGCAGACTCAGGCCATTCCTGCTTAAGGTCCTCAAAAAAGCCATAGCATTCCCCAGGATCTTTTTTCTCATAACTATCTATTTCCTGATAAGGAATAAAACTGCCTGTAAGATACAAAACCATAGGTTTTCTCCTATATGTCTGCAACAATGAGGTATATACAAGTTAATTGTATCACTTTTTATGCGTTTTGGTTAATGACCCATGAAAAAGCCTTGGCTGTTCTTATATCTGGATCTCTAAAATGATTGCCAGGGTTCCACTCAAGGGTCGTTACGATCTGCTTGTTTTGAAGGATTGCATGGGCTCTGCGGATATCGTCACCCACCTTCGCCATAACAGGGTTTCTTACCTTTTCTTCTTTGTCTCCAAGACTTAAATACACTTTGGAAGCTTTCAGATCGCTTTTTTCCATGTAATCTACAAATCCCGGAAACCAGATAGATGGGGATGCTGCTGCAACGCCCTCAAAGATATCCGTCTGATAGGCTGCCCAAAGGGCAAAGAGACCTGCAAGTGAGTATCCGCCTATGTAGTAAGTCTTGCTGTCGTCGGCGCACTGGGAAAGTACCTCTTTTAAGGCAGCTTCTGCGTTACCGCCAAAGTCCTCCTTCCCAAACACAGCAGGAGCCTGCCATGGTGAAAGGTCATTGTTCCAGTTATTGATCTTCAGCGCAACAAGGCGAAAGTCCATCTTGGCATTTTTACTTATAAGAGCGACCTCGTTTTCAATTCCTTCAAGGTCATGTTCGTCCACCATCTGGATCAAGACTATATTAGCATCGGGATTTCCAAATTCTAGTTTATTCATAGCGTTATTCCGTAAACTCCTTAAGGCTTTCTTAAGATTAACAGCAGAAATTCTTAAGATTACTGTTGTCCTATTTACAATGATATCACAGGATGCTATAGTCGCAGTGACAGGATTTCTTCGTAGCTAACAGGAAGGAGGCCATTGATATGTGTTCGCTTGAATGTACAGCAGAAGAGCAACTGCAGGTATTTGCTGATGAGGCATATGACAAAGGGTTAGCACAAGGTATCTCTCAAGGTATTACCCAAGGCGTGTCTCAAGGAATAACAAGTGTCAATGAACTGTATTCATGGCTTTTTGAAAATGACAGATCTTCAGATGTATTAAGAGCAACTTCTGATCCTGACTATCTTGAAGTTCTATTTAAAGAATACAGAGATGCAACTGGAATACAGTAATACACCATATCTTTTCTTAGATATAACAAGGCCGTGGCATTCGCCACGGCCTTTAATATACTGATCACGCTCATATTGAGAGTTTAAAATTCTCAGGCATTCTTAAGCTCTTTATACTGTGCTCCAGTAAGTACCTCTGAATCGCCGCAGCAAGGGCAAACGATAAGGCGCTTTGAAGTCCAGCCAAGAACCGGAATGTAGAAAAGTGTAACAGCAAACTTCTCTCTTGCAAGAGTTCTCTCTACATCGTGATGGCAGTTAGGGCATACGCATCTGCCAAGATTTCTGTCTAATTTGATCTTTTTTCTTGTTCCGTATAAAATAAACATCTTTACTCTCCTCCTATTAAGCTATAAGGCTTCCTTCATTTGCTTTGCAGCGCTCTGCAAGAGTGCTGAGTACAGTGTTGAAATCAGGTACGTTCTGTACTTTTGAACATTTTGAGAAATAGAAGGTCTCGCCATTAATAGTCTCTACAGCTATAGCCTTGAAGTTGTAATCGTAAGAGCCATAGAAGCAGTTTGAGCAGTAAACATTTGTGATATCCTTGACAGGAAGGATAACAATGCTTCTCTTGAAATCCCCAAAGTGACATACATAGTTTGCAGTGATCATAACCTGCGCCTTGGCAAGATTAAGCACGCCAGCGCCCTGTGACTCAGTAAGGAAAGAGTTAAGGTACTCTTTACCCCGGCCGTTTTCAAGAGCTTTCTCTACTGCTAAAGCGTTTTTTTCCTTGTCCATGTTAAATACTTTTTCGAATTTTAACATCTTTTTTCCTCCTTAGGTGGAAACCCACCAAGGCACGATTATACTACGCCCACAAGGATTGTTCAAGTTTTAACAAGCTGTTATTCGCAATTTGATGCTTTTAGCATGTTTTCGATTATCATTCACTGTTTTGATGTCATCTTTTCACCTGCTCAGAAAGTGATTCCTCCAAGAGCTTGGGATTCTCGATCAGAGTCTTCATAAGCCTGATTGAGCGGGCATAGTAGAATCCGTCAGATATTCTCTCATCTATTGTAAATGCCAGATCAAGCTCTTTTTTCATGGTGACATTTCCGTCCTGATCGTGGTAAGGCTTGAACTTCTTGGTTCCTATTATAATAAAGATTGAATTGGTTCCCCAGTTCATCAGGTGGTGATATCCAATATCAAGGCCAAGGGATCCAAGGTTTGACAGCACTACAGAACACTGGTAAGGGTCTGTTGCTATAACAGACTGTGGCATCCAGCCGTGTCTGTCTAAAAACCTTGCTATAGCACCGATAAGGTGTTTACCCGGGATCTTCATAATAAAGTTCATGGCTTCGGTGGACTCATCGTCCTCCTTCTTGCAGAGAGCTATCTGCTCTCTTACTTTATGACTTATGGTGAAAAGAGTGTCCGTATCCTCTGCAACAATCCTTGCAAGGGTCTCATCTGCATCATCCCTGAACTCTTTTTTTACCGTAAAAGCTGCCGTGACACATCTTCTCTGGTACATGGTCTGGTTGGCGATAAAACGGTTCATCTGAGGTCTTTGCCTTATGGTCCTGAGAGCCGCTGCTATAACTATGTCAAAGATAGCAATTCTTTCATCAGGGTGCTCTTTGTTATAGTTTCTTATGTATTCCTCTGTACCTGCAATTTCCACTGAGAGCTTCATGTAGGCCTCATTGTCACATCTGTTTGGATACATCAGTGGCATAATGTAGTGCATGGAATCTATGTCTCTTATAAGCTCTCCGTCACGCCGATCTCCGATTCTTCTTTTTCCCAATTTAATATCCCTTCCAAATAAAACAATTTCCAGAAACAAATAAAGTATAACTGCAGCACATACATCGATAAAGGAATGCTGCTTAACAAAACACACCGATATGCATATCATAAATGACCACAGGGCTAAAAGAACCTTTTTTATGAGCTTGTGATCTCTTGCTGCAAGATGCGCTGACAAAACAGCCAGGGTATATCCCACATGAAGCGACGGACAAACTCCCGTAGGTGTATCCACCTTATAAATATACCCCAGAAGCCTTGTAAGAACGTTATCATGTGCAAAAGCTTCCGGCCTCATGTTCTGAACAGAGGGCCACAGGATATAAGTGATGACAGCTATTATCTGCATACCTACGATGAGCTTTTGCGCCCTGACAAAGCCCTTTATGTCATATAGCACAAAATAAAGGAGCGACAATACCATGAAAAAATACCAGGATACATAGAATATAACAAAATATTCATTGAAAGGTATCAGATCATCGATCCTACTGTGGACCACGTGACAGCTGCTCTCCGGGATAAAATTCTCTGTCATGAGATACATGACAAGGTATCCTACCCACCCCAGCAGCAACAGTAAATGCCTGTATTCATTACTTGTAATATTGGATAGTCTTAGTTTTCTATAATCAACAACCGGTTTTTTCATTATAATCTTTCATTAAACGGATAATCTTTTTTTGAAACATTGGGGTAAGGCACCACCCGGTGTCTTGGCTGGGCGTAAGCAAGCTCTGATATGCTCTCCTGAAGGTACTTACATATCCTCTCAGCTTCATCTTTTTGGGAAGCCTTAGGGTCGTACATTATGGGCTTTCCAAATACCAGCTTGTGAAGTCCGGGGCAGACATACATAGGCACAAAAGGGACAGGCTCTTTATACTGTCTGTAGTAGTACTTGGCCACATGGACAAATCCCCTCTGAAACTCATGAACTATATTGTTATATTCTGTGTAGTCCTCAGGAAAAATAACAATCATAGCTCCCTCTTTAAGCTTGTCGCAGGATAGCTGAAAGGTCTTCATGACGCGCTTATCCCTGTAAACAGGCAGTGTATCTGCATTAGTAAAAATAATCTCCGCAAGGCCCGGGATTATATATGAAAAGAGCCTGTAAAAAGGCCTTAGGAGAGCCGGCTTTTTTGACCAGAAATCCTTGTAGGCATAGTCTGCAACCTTCTCTCTTTCCATCATCTCAGAAATACACCAGGTGTAGTGTTTCCTGGGAAAATAAAGCTCTGCTGCAATAGGGCCATAGGCCTGGGAGTGATTGCCAACAACTATTGCAGGCCCGTCAGGAAGGTTCTCGCCTTTTTCTGTCTGATATGCAGGTATCACAATGGATACTATCTTCCTTGCTATCCTGTACACTATGTGTTTCAATTTCCACCTCCGGATGAGATTCATTCCCCAAAGTATGAGTATAACCTATTTTAAAGAAAAAAGCAGATGCTGAGAAGTAAATCTTTCTCAACACCTGCTTTTCTTCCTTATACGAATGAAAAATAGTAGGGGAAATTTTTTTGATTTATAAATAACTTGCGAGAAAACCCCTTCCGATGAAATCGATGAAATCGGATGTGGGATGAATTGCCTTTACACGAACAACTGTTCGTGATAGAATAAACATATCGGAACCTTGAAAACTGTATATAGCGGGTTGTGCCATGAATCTAACAAACAAAGAACCTATGGCACGTAAAATATACAAGGTGTTTGTTCCCAAGCGCCACAAGCGCATATATAACACTTAAAGTATGCCGAAGGGACTTCCCGACGGAGTAGCGGCACAGTGAACGTGCCTTACTATACCGCATGGTATTGTAGAAACCATTTCCGATAACATCGGTCATGGTAGTTCATGACTATAATAGGAAAAGAAAAACATGTTTGGGAGAGCCAGGTTATGAATATTCATCTTTGCAAAGGGGACGAAACCTTAGACGAGGCCCTTAAGTATATCAACGAGCACGACAAGGAAAATAAGAAGTACACTTTCGATAAAGAAAAAGACAGGTGCTATATAGGAGATAATGCATTCTCCTCGGCACCTGTCCTTATCAACTACAAAAACACATACTACGCGCTTCACGAAGTAGAATGATCAGGTGCGCAAACAAAGAGAGACGGTATGAGCCGTCTCTATCTTTTTTCATTCATGTATTACTGTATATCCTCTATTAGTCTTCTCTTGCCACCTATAGATTCGTAGACAAATATTTCGCAGTTCTTGGGACGGGGGCGCCAGATTATGCCGCTTTTTTTGCCCTCTAGGTAGCCTCTTATGGGACGGATTATTCCGCCGTGGCAAGCCACAAGGACATTCTCGTAATCCTTCTTTTCAAGTTCCTCAATAAATGACGCTGTTCTCTCCCTCATCTCCTTTATGGTCTCAACCCCCTTTGGGGCAGGAAATATTTCCGGAAGTGTCCAGTACGCGATCATCCTTGGTCCTGTGGCAAAATAACCCATAAGCTCATACTTGCCAAAATCTGCCTCAATGATCCTCTCATCAGTTATGATCTGATCCTCACTGACATTACCAATGATGGACGCTGTCTTCACCGCCCTTATAAGGGGACTTGAATAGACCGCGTCAAACTTAATATCCCCAAGCTGTTTTCTTCTCTCGGTAGCCTGAGCCATTCCAACTTCGTTAAGGGGGATATCACTTCTGCCCTGCATCATTCTCTTTTTGTTGTAGTCAGTCTGTCCATGTCTTGTAAGATATATCTTCATCTCTTTTTCCCCTTTGAGTAATCTGGTCTCATTCCCTTAAGTTCAGAATAGATAACCTTGTAGTTGTCGTATCTGACCTTTGATACTTTCCCTTCTTTTACGGCGTTTTTTACGCCACAGTCTGGCTCAGCTATATGTGAGCAGCCTCCGAATCTGCATTCCGGTTCATATTCTACAAACTCAGGATAATAATTCATAAGAGAATCCGTATTTACATCCCGAAGCTCCAATGAAGTAAATCCAGGAGTGTCTATTATGAAGGTTTCTTCCTCATCATCTGTAAGCTCTTTTACCAAAAAGAGCTCTGAATGCCTTGTAGTGTTTTTGCCTCTGTCGATCTTTTTTGAAAGCTCCCCTGTCTGCATGCTGGCATCAGGTACAAGCTTATTTAAAAGAGATGACTTGCCAACGCCGCTTGGTCCCGCAAGAGTTGAGGTCTTACCTTTTAAAAGAGTCTTAAGTTCATCAAGACCACGTTCCTCTTTTACGCTGATGAAAAGGACCTGGTATCCACACTTTTCATATGCGTCGTAAAGCTCCTGCTGTTCCTCCCCCGTTGCTATATCCTGCTTGTTAAAGCAGATGATAACCGGAAGCGAAGCCTGCCTCATGGTGATAAGGAACTTATCGAGAAGGTTGTAATTGGGGTTTGGCTTAACAATGGCAAACAAAATAACCGCCTGGTCTACATTGGCAACAGGCGGTCTTATTAGCGTATTGGTCCTTGGCAGGATCTTTACAAGATTCCCCTGCCTCTGGTCCTCATCTATTATTTCAATCTCAACATTATCGCCTACTATTGGTTTTATACCATCTTTGCGAAAGATTCCCTTGGCCTTGCATTCATAAACTAAAGGCCCTTTGACCTCCACATAGTAAAACCCGGCGATACCCTTGACTATCCTTCCCTGCATAAAGGGTTAATTCTCCTGAGTAAATGTCACTGCTCTGGTTACTGTGTACTCGATGCTGTCTCCACCAGTTGTTTCGCCTGTATCAGGATTGGTGGTGGTTGGAGTTGTTGCAGTATAAACAAAAGTGATGGTTCCTGTAGGTGCTGTAATACCCTTATAGGTGCCCTGAACAGGGAAATCAGATGTTGTGGTGCTAAGAAGTGTGGTGCCATCTGAAGTCACCAGAGTAACCTTAACAGGAATGCCATAATTGTAGTTCTCGCCTTCAGTAGGTGCTGAAATATCGGCGTTATAGCTGTATGTAACACTTGCAGGTCCTGTTGAGAGTTCCATGTTGATCTTGGTGCCCTCTGAAACTGATGTGCCAACAGCAATTGACTGGGCACAGATAAGACCTGTAAGATTTGAGTCTTCGTTGCTGGTCTCAACAATGCTGCCTGCTTCAAGTCCAGCCTCAACCAGTGTAATGACAGCATCCTCTGATGTCATACCAATGATATTGGGAACTGTAACCTGGCCCTCAGACTTGGCTGTTGAAACCTCGGTTGTTGCTGCAGATGCGCTGTAGTTTGATCCATCGCTGACATAAACCTTGATCGTTGATCCGCTCTTTGCTCTCTCCCCTGCAGAAGGAGAAGTTGAAACTACTGTATCCTTGGCAGCTGTATTCTTAGAATCTGCCTCTTTACTAACCTTAAAGCCCTTATCATCCTGAAGGATCGAAACGGCCTCTGCGTATGTCTTACCAGTAACATCAGGGATCTGTATGCCATCTGTATTGTCCTCTGAATCTGCTGTGATGGACTGTGCTGCGCTGCCATCTTCTGAAGCTTCATCAGATGCGCCAAACAGCCCAAGGCTTCTTCCAAGAAGAAGCAATACTATAAATCCAACAAGTGCAGCTGAAATGATGGCCATAATAATGGTCATCTTCTCAATCTTGCTACCACCCTGATTGGATGAAGAAGAACTGCGGCGGTTCCTGTTTCGCGGCCTGTCGTAGTCATATAGGTCATCCATCTCGTCATAGTCAGATCTCTTTTTCCTACGTCCGCTGTCGTAATCATCGTAGCGGTCATCTTCGTCGTACTCGCCCATGACGTCGGCCTTAAGTCTCATCTGCTCTGTGTCAGACAATCTCTCACCGGCCTCGGCCATTTCCTCCTCAGACGCAACTCTAGTAGCACCCTCTTCATCAGGATCCACAAGATTAACAAAGTCCTTGTCAGGAGTTATAAGTGATCTCTTAAGGTCTGCAATTAGCTCTGCAGCGCTCTGATAACGTCTGTCAGGGCTCTTCTGGCAGCACTTAAGGACAATCTTTTCAACACTTATTGGAATCTCGTCGTTGTACTCAACAGGACTTGGAAGGTCCTCCTGAATGTGCTTGATGGCAATGGCAACAGTCGTATCGCCATTAAAAGGGACTCTTCCTGTGAGCATCTCAAACAGTGTGATACCAAGTGAATAGATATCACTCTTGGCATCGCTGTAGCCACCTCTTGCCTGCTCTGGAGAGGTGTAATGGACGGAGCCCATGACGTTGGAAGTTATGGTGTTGCTGGTAGCGGCCTTGGCAATACCAAAGTCTGTGACCTTAACCTTCCCTTCCTTGCTGATCATAATGTTCTGAGGCTTGATATCCCTGTGAATAATGCCGTTGTTGTGGGCAGCCTCAAGACCCATTGCAACCTGGATTGCAATGCTGACAGCCTCTTTTACGGAGAGGCGGGATTTCTTTTCAATATATTTCTTAAGCGTGATGCCATCAACCAGCTCCATTACTATGTAGTTGATGCCATCCTCATCGCCAACATCATAGACATTAACAGTGTTAGGATGAAGGAGTCCTGCAGTGGACTGAGCCTCTACACGGAACTTGGACACGAAATTCTCATTCTCTGAAAACTCCTGCTTTAATACCTTCACTGCCACAAGTCTGTTTAATTTATGATCTTTTGCTTTATATACATCGGACATTCCGCCGGTGCCGATCTTTTCAAGCACCTCGTAGCGATCGCCGATCACCATCCCTATCTTAACCATCTATTCCTCCATCGCGCGGGGTCTCTTCTGCAAAGGGCTCGATCAGAATAACCGCAATGTTGTCCTTGCCGCCGTTGTTATTGGCAGCCACAACCAGCTTTTGAGCCTTTTCGACTATATCCCTCTGGCCGCTTACTATCATGCGGATCTCTTCATCCTCAAGCATGTTGGTAAGACCGTCAGAACACAGAAGGACCATATCCCCACGATTTAACTCCACATTAAAAAAGTCGATGTCTACTGTTTCAGTGGCACCGATTGCCCTAGTGATTATATTTTTATCCAGATGAGTCCTTGCGGTCTCTCTGTCAATACCACCCATTCTGACCATCTCTTCAACCAGGGAGTGATCTCTTGTGATCTGAGTGATCTTGTCATTGATAACGTAGAGCCTTGAATCTCCTACGTTGGCAACCTGCAGATATCTTCCAAGAACCGTGCATGCTACTACAGTAGTTCCCATGCCAAAGAGTTCCTCGTTCTCTGCTGCCTTTTCGCGAAGCTTTCTGTTGGCAATCTTGATGGCATTTTCCAAGATCTTTACCGGGCTCTGTTCAAAGCTCTTTTCAATCTCTTCAACCATTGTGTCTACTGTAAATCTTGATGCATAGTCACCGGCGTTGTGGCCTCCCATGCCATCAGCAACAATGAACACGTTTGAGAGATTTCCAATCTTCCTGTCAGATGAAAAGACATAATCCTGATTCAGTTTTCTCTTTTTTCCGATGTCGGTAATGGAAAAAGTCTTAAGCAAAATTGCCTCCTGGTGGTACCTCTAAATTTCATCACGGAAAAAAAGCAGGTGGTCTTAATTTCCTTGTAAATGGCGCCTTCGCAACTGCCCGCAGGCTCCATCAATATCCCTGCCCATTTCTCTTCTAATAGTAACATTTATTCGGCTTTTTTCAAGTTTATTTTTGAACGCCACAGCACCAGAGCGGTCTGTGGGCTTAAAGTCTCTCTCTTTGATGGGGTTCACCGGTATCAGGTTAACAACTGCGTTAAGCCCTGACAAAAGAGCTGACAGCTCCCTGGCATCTTCCTCGGTATCATTTACTCCTGCCACCAGCGAATACTCAAAGGTCAGCTGGCGCCCTGTCTTTTCAAAATACGCTTTGCAGGCGTCCAAAACCTCACTTATGCTGTATTTGTTAGCTATTGGCATTAGCTCTTTTCGCTTTTGGTCATTGGATGCGTGTAATGAAAGAGCAAGATTGATGGAAAGCCTTTCATCTGCCAGCCTCAGAATATTTGGAACTATTCCGCAGGTTGAAACTGTAAGGTTTCTCTGGCCAAGGTTCATTCCATTTTCATCAGTTAAAAGCTTGATAAACCTAAGAAGGTTATCGTAGTTATCAAGCGGCTCTCCGCTTCCCATAACAACGACTCTTCCAATCTTTTCTCCCGTATATCTTGCAATGGAATATATCTGATCCAGCATCTCTGAAGGAAGGAGGTTTCTTACAACGCCATCAAGGGTAGATGCGCAGAACTTACAGCCCATGCGACATCCTACCTGGGATGAAATGCAGACGCTGACTCCAAACCTGTACTTCATGAAGACGCTCTCAATAACGTTACCGTCAGAAAGTGCAAAAAGGAATTTCTTGGTCTCATCAATATGAGACTCCTGGACCTCAACTACTTCGAGGCTTGTAAAAGAAAAGTCCCTGGCCAGCTTTTCCTTAAGGGACTTGGGGATATTGGTCATTTCATCATATCCACCTGCCTGCTTGACATGGAGCCACTCAAAGAGCTGTTTTGCCCTGAAAGCCGGTTCATTCATGCCCTTTATGCATTCCTTAAGTTCATCAATATCAAGGGACTTTAAGTCTATTTTATTGTCTGTTGCTAAAATATATTCTTTTTCCATAAGTTAATACTGATCCTCACTCGGTTCTAAGAGCTTCGATAGGATCAAGATCTGCTGCTCTCTTGGCTGGATAGATTCCAAAGAAAAGACCTATTGCTGTTGATATCATAACTACAATTGCCACAAGAAGCGGATTTACCATGAAAGAAAATCCCACTATCTTGCAGATAAGAGCCGCAATTGACAGTCCAAAAGCAATTCCTATTATTCCACCTGTGAAGGTAAGAATAGCTGCCTCAGCAAGGAACTGCACAAGGATAGAAGATGTTGTGGCTCCAAGGGACTTTCTGATGCCAATCTCTCTGGTCCTTTCTGTAACGGATACTGTCATGATATTCATGACGCCGATACCGCCAACAAGAAGTGATATTGCTGCGATGATGGCTACTACTGAAGTTACAATGTTCAATATAGAATTGGTTGTCTGGTCAAATCCAGATCCGGAGGATAGCTTTACTGCGTTTTCTCCGCGAAGCTCCATTACATTTTCCACAACTGGTCTTGCCTGTGACAGAACCTTGTTCTTGTAGTCGCCATCCAGATAGATATTAAAAGTGGTGACAGAATTATCGATGTTCATATCAAAGGAGTTTGCCACTGCAGTATATGGAGCATCCATGGCTACCATTGCATCCTCTCCCCAGCTTGAGTAGGCAATATCCATGGAAGTATCTTCCCTTATACCAATGACTGCGAAATCTGCTGTAAGGTCAAAGGCTGTAATGGACACGGTCTGTCCTATTACATCCTCATAGCCAAAGAGATTATTGGCCGCCGTCTGACTAATGACAACTACATTTTTGGCATCATCCACATCGCCCTGGTTGTAGTATCTGCCGTGAAGCATCTTGATGCCAGAGGACTCCTTTGAGGCTTCCATTCCACCAGTCAGCATTACTGAAAAGCTGTTTCTTCCTGCCACAGCGGTGCCAAAAGCACTTATATTTGGGCTGACGCCGTAGATGTCGCTAAGAGCTCCCTGTATAGCAAGCAGGTTCTCATAAGTAAATGTCTTATCTGTTTTGGTGACATCAAGGCTGACAGAAACAGATGTAGCTCCGATGGAATCTATCTCACTGTTGATGGTAGCTTTCATACCATCACCGATTATAAGCACTGTAAGCACAGAAGAAATACCGATTATGATACCAAGCATGGTAAGAAATGATCTTCCCTTGTTGCTGCCGATGCTGGCCAGTGCGCTTTTAATATACTCTCCAAATGTACCCATGTAATAAACTCCTGATCATACCCTCTTTAGCTTTGCTATGAAAAATCCATCTGTGCCAAAGGCTCCAGGGATAAGCTGAATATAACCATTTTTTGCTGACCTTACAAGTTCCTGCCCAAAAGTGCCCTCAGTAAGCGCCTTTGGAAGCTTTTCTGAAAAGTCCACCATCTCAAAAGGAAGCTCCAAGCAGATGCGCCCTACCATCTCCTCATTCTCCTGTCTGTTAACTGTACAGGTGGAATACATTAAAGTTCCGCCGGGTTTTACATAATCCCAGACAGTCTTTATGATCTCCCACTGAAGAGAGGACAGTTCCGTAAGTCCCTTTTTTGAGGCGTTATATTTAATGTCATTCTTTCTGCCAATTATACCAAGTCCTGAGCAGGGAAGGTCAAGGAAAATCACGTCCGCCTTGTTTTCCATATTTCGGTCGTGGATCTTGGCATCGTGAAGCTCAACTTTAACGTTTCCAAGTCCCATGCGCTCAGCATTTTCCCTGATGAGTTCGCACTTTCTCTCGGACACATCACGGGATAGTACCGTACTTGCTCTCTCGGCTGCATGAAGGCTCTTTCCACCAGGTGCTGCACAGACATCAACAACAACGTCGGAAGGCTCCACACCTGCGATCTCAGTCACAAGCATTGAGCTTACGTCCTGTACAAAGAATGCTCCCTCATCAAATCCCGGAAGGAATCTGATATTATCAGTCTTTTCAAGTTCAAGGGCATAGGGCAGGATGTCACTTCTTTTAACCACAACACCTGCAGCAGATAGCTTTTCAATGTAATCACCAAAAAGCTTATCATCACTATCTGTGTCTTTGCCATAGAGTTTCTTAAGAGCGTTGGCGCTTAGCCTTACTGTAGTTGGTCTTGGCTCTAAAAAGAACTTAAGCATCCCTTCAGTTTTTTCAAAACCATAGACGTCTATCCACATATCGCAGATCCACTTTGGCATGGAGTAGAGAGTTGAAAGGTACTCTGATCCCCCATCAATAGCTTTATCAGGGTAAGCTATCTTGTCCCTGTTTCTTGCGATATTTCTAAGAACTCCGTTTACAAATCCCTTAAGTCCCTGGAACTTATGCTTGCCAGCCAGCTTGACCGCCTCATTGCAGGCCGCAGAATCCGGAACCTGATCCATAAACAGTATCTGATACACACTCATACGAAGGAGATTCCTGATAAAGGGCTGCATCTTGGCTGTAGGCGTCTTGGAAAATGTATCAAGGATGTAATCGATCTGTATCTGTCTCTCGATGCAGCCATCCACAACTCTCTTCATAAAGGCCTTGTCCCTGGTCTCAAGATAGTCATATTTATTTAAGCTGTCCTTTAAAAGAGATGGCTTTCTTACGCCATCTCTCTCGTATTCTATAAGTATATTCAAAACCAGCTCTCTGACGTTAGCCATAAACCATTAGTCCCTTCGTCTTCCATTCATAAGAACAAATCTCATAAGCTGAACAGCAGCTGCCGCCGCACTGGCAACATAAGTCATGGCTGCTGCCTTGAGCACTTTTCTGCCGCCGTCTATTTCTTCAAAGGATAAAAGTCCTGAATTTTCCAGGGTTAAAAGAGCTCTTCTGGAAGCATCAAACTCCACCGGGAGGGTTACAAGCTGAAAAAGAACTGCCAGCGAGAACACCCATATCCCAACAGTCACAAGGGGAGAAAAGCTAAGGAACAGTCCCAATACAATAAGTGGAACCCCTGCCTTTGATCCAAAGCTTGCCATGGGAAGAATGGAGCTTCTTATCCTCAAAGGCAGATACCCTTCCTGGTGCTGCATCACATGTCCGCACTCGTGAGCAGCCACACTTATTGCTGCAACACTTGCAGAATTGTAGGTGGCCTCTGAAAGGTTAACTGCCCTGCTTCTTGGATCGAAGTTGTCAGTAAGGTCTCCTCCAATATACTGAACTATTACATCATCTATTCCGTTTCTTCTAAGTATCTCAAGAGCTGCCTGAGCACCTGTAAGGCCGCATCCGGCAAGGACCTTTGAGTACTTCCTGTAAACAGACTTAACTCTAAAGCTTGATATCATGCAGATGACAGCCATTACTATCATCAGAATATACATAAGAAAATCTACATCCAATCCTCTTGAATAATACATGCCTTTGCCTTTCTTTATCTAAGGATTGTTCCTACCTCCAGCTTGTTTCCCAGAAGGAATGACTTAACATCCATCCTCTTTTTGCCCTCAAGCTGCACCTCCAGGATTTGAAGGTAGTCACTTCCGCAACTTACTACAAATGAATCTCTGGTCAAAAGAACTATCATTCCAGGCTGTGGTTTTCCTGCCCATGCGCCTTCCTTACCTCCGCTTAAAGATTCATAGTCCTTACACAGTCTCTTAAAGTCTATCTCCGACAAAGTCTTGGCCTGCCATATCTTGAGCATCTTACCCCCAAGATATGTAAAGGCAGAAGGCCATGGATTAAGACCTCTTACAAGATTTCTTATTTCCTCTGCGTCCCATTCAAAATCAATCCTGCCCATGTCCTTGGAAAGTTTTCCGCACTTTGTTGCCCTTTCCTCATCCTGTGGAACAGGAGTAAGCTCGCCTTTTTCAATTTTAGGAAGAGCCTCTACGATAAGTTCTCCGCCAAGAGCAGCAAGCTTATCGAACAGTCCTCCTCCGGTCTCGTCCTCTGAAATAGGAATCTCTCTCTGAAGAAGAATATCTCCGGTATCCATTCCTGCTGCCATCTGCATTATAGTGACGCCGGTAGTTTTTTTGCCATCGATTATAGCCTGCTGTATGGGAGCAGCTCCCCTGTATTCAGGAAGGATCGAAGCGTGGATATTGACGCATCCAAACTTTGGAATATCAAGGATTTCCTGGGACAGGATCTGTCCAAAGGCTGCAACCACATATATGTCAGCGTCGTACTTTTTAAGCTCTGCCACATTTTCAGGAAGTTTGATCCTTACCGGCTGAAATACCGGTATATTGTGCTCAAGGGCACAGGCCTTTACGTCTGATATCTGAAGCTCTCCGCTTCTGCCCTTGGGCTTGTCTGGCTGAGTCACCACAAGTAAAACCTCGTGTCCTGCCTCGATTATTTTCTCAAGGGCAGACCTTGCAAAATCAGGTGTCCCCATAAAAACTATTTTCATATGTTCATTCTCCTTAAAGACGCTTTAGAATAACCTTTTTTTGACTTATTGTAAAGGTCGATCTCTTTTTTACTACTTCCCTGCAGTAGTCAAGAGTTTTCTGCATCCTTCCTGTCATTTCCACAAGACCATCGATGATATTCTGCTCATCGCTCTCATAGGAAAGAACGAAGGCTCCCCCTGTCATAGTCATGGTCTTTATGGCATTTAACTTTTTATTTTCGACGATCTCAATTTCATCAGTAAGTGATTCTATGTCGTAAAGAACGATGGGGTTTCTGGTGGCCACAACGTCAACCTCATCAGCCAGCCTTATGAGACTTGCAAGATAAGGAAGATTGATGGTATTTCCATTTGGCACCTTAAGATCAGATGGATACTCTTTTTCATCAAGAAGATCTGTCTTTCTGTGACCTCTTGCAATCTGCCTGATGGCAAAGGCATGCTCATCTGATGGGATCTCAAAAACGTCCTTATACTTCTCAATAAAGTAACCGCTAAAGTCATTGTGCCGAGTCCTGACAAAGTCTGCCTTGGTTGCATTTGGATGGTCCTTAAAGAACTCAGAATATCCAAACTTTTCCTTGCACTCCTCAAAGTCCTTTTCGCTGATGCCCATTCCTGCATCATGAAGGTAGCATGCCATGAGAAGACAGTACACTTCATCCTTATTTAGCTTTTCAATCTGTTCTTTTCCTATGAGCCTGTTACATGAATCAATAACTGTCATGCTGTGGAGCTCAGAGTGATCAGTATACTCAGGAAACAGGCGCCTGTACCTGGTAAGGACCTTACCGCAGGCAAAAACTGAATCCTTAAACTTCTGATGAAGTTCCTTATCGAGGGCCCAAAGCCTCTTTTCCAAAAGGAAATCCGCATCTTCTCTCTCGATGAGGTTCTCCTGTCTGATCGTTATGGTAAGTACATTAAGTCCTAACATGTTCTGATAATTGACGTCATCAGCAATGTCATAGACCATTCGTATACCAAGGTTGTCCATTCCGCCATCTTCTGAAGAAAGCTGTGCCATCTCTTTTGGATCAAAGGCAGGACAATCATCCTTAAGGCGAAGCACCAGATGGTCCTCCAAGAAGATAGCCATAGCAGTTAAAAAGTGGCTCTTTTTATCAGCATTAAATCCCCTCTCCACTATGTTTACTGCAATTTCCTCAACACAAAGTCCCGCTATGTAGGAGCTCTTTTTATCCATGGAATGCTCTGTGCAGAATTCCTGTATCCTTGCTGCAGCATTTGCAGCGCCGTCAAGAGTGCTTATGGATATATCAAGTACGTCTTCAGGGGCAACGCCAAAGCCTTTTTTAATAAACATGACCTCGTCTAAATTTCTTGGAACATGTTTCCAATAGATGACGCCGTAAATTGGAAGTAAGAGGATAGTCATCACAATGCCAATAGGATTGGCAAGCCACACGCCCATAGCTCCCATGACAGGTGCCAGGATAAGGGATGGAATGACCATGGCAAAAAAGCCGTCAAATATGGACTGAATATTTACAAACAGATTATGTCCCATAGCCTGCATGTAATTGGTAAAGATCTGGCAGATAAGTATCAGCGGGATGCAGAAGGAATAAATAACAAACAGATGATATGCCAGGTGATATACGTTTGAATTTCTGTCAGGGAAGAATATTCCTGTAAGGAAAGGTGATATAGCAAAGATCACTGCTGCCACCAATACAGAAAGTGCCATACCCTTGGTAAATACAAGGCGCAGCGTCTTTCTCATGGATATCTTGTCCTCTTCTCCAACAAATACGCTTATCAGCATCCTTACTATAGCGCCGTTGCCAAGGCAGTATGCAATGAATATACCGCATACCATGTTAAAGGAGGACATGGCTGAAAGGCCATCGCTTCCGGCATATTGCAAAAGAAGCCTGTTGATGACCATATATCTTAGTGCTATGCAAAAAACAAGCATGGCTCCCGGAAATCCTATCTTGATAAGGGGCCATAAGTCTTTCCATAGTATATTTGCAAAACTGTAGCGAAGCTGTGCCTTGGAAGTAACGTAATAAGGCACAAGAATAAGAAAATACACAAAATTACTAAAAGATGTGGCAAGAGCCAGTCCCCAGATACCCATATCAAGGACTGCTACGAAGACAACATCAAGGATCACGTTTGAAATTATCATACCTGCAATTCCAACGTAGCCCCTTAGTGACTGACGCTCCATCTGCAGAAACGCCGCCAGCTGCTGAGCAAAGAGCATTGGAATAATGCCAATGCCATAGCCCACAATATAGGTCACAAGAGCGCCCTTAAGCTCATTGTTTGCACCAAGAACTACCGCTAAAGGTCCTGGAATAATGAGACTTACAGCGGTCAAAACCACACCTACTATCAAAGTGACAGTAAGATTCAGGGAAAAGATACCTTCTGTGCTTTTGCTCTCTCCCCTGCCCATATATCTTCCGCACAGGACTGCGGTTCCTCCCAGGAGAACCGAACCCGCAGCGGTCATGATCTCAACCATGGAATAGTATAGTCCAACGACTCCCACAGCAGAGGCATCTATGTAGCGCCCAGCCATGGCTCCATCCACGATGGTGTTGATGGCTCCCATGGCAAATATCATTATCTGCACCGGAAGCATGCCAAAAAACAGCCTCGAAAGAAGCTTGTCAGAGTTATTTTTCATGGGTGGACCTCTCTTTTAAGGATCTATAGTATTACTCCTTAGATTCGTACTCTTCCTGTTGTCTTGCTATAAGTTCCTCATTGTCGATGAGGTCTCCCTCAACCTTCTCAACATACATATGACCGTCAAGGTGGTCAAGCTCATGACAGATAGCTCTTGCAAGAAGTTCTTCACCTTCAATTATGTACTCATTTCCATCAAGGTCTGTTGCCTTGGCCTTTACATAGTTAGGTCTTGTTACGATCCCGCTCTTTCCAGGAATTGAAAGACATCCCTCGTATCCGGTCTGCTCTCCGCTACTTTCAAGGATTGTAGGGTTGATCATAACAAGGGGCTGATCTGCTTCAGGTGAAACATCTATCACAACGATCCTCTTAAGGACACCAACCTGAGGAGCCGCAAGACCTACGCCATTTGCTTCATACATGGTGTCAAGCATATCCTCAACCAGTTCCTTAACTCTTGGAGTTATCTCTTTTACTTCCCTGCACTCTTTTGCAAGGACGTCATCTCCATATTCTCTGATAGTTCTAAGTGCCATTATTAATCTACCTTTCTATACTAAATGTTACTGTTAACCTGCTAATATACCTATACAAGAAGTTTACCCATGCATTGGATCAAAGTCAAATTGAGTGACCACGCCCTTAAGCTCTCCCATCTGTTCAAGCTCTTTTACATACCCTTCAAGGGCATCTTTGAGCATCACCAGTTTGTCGTAGTCATCGTGCTTTACATAGATAGCCATCCTGTAAACATCGTTGATCCTGGCTATTGGTGCAAGGGCTGGTCCTATGAATATGGCCCCTTCTACTCTTTTCCCCTCCATCATAGCCCTGAACCTTGAAGCGTACTTCATGCCCGCATCCTCGTCCTTAGACTGGATCTGGACACACATCATATGGGAAATTGGCGGGTACCGCAGTAGATCCCTGTAGGCTATCTCTTCTTCATAAAAAGCCTTAAAATCCTGTCTGGCTGCAGTCTGTATGCTGTAGTGCTCAGGGTCATAGCTCTGGATCACCACATTGCCTTCTTTACTGCCTCTTCCGGCTCTTCCTGCAGCCTGGGTAAGAAGCTGGAAAGTCCTCTCACTGGCCCTAAAGTCGCTGGCGTAAAGAGACATGTCAGCCGCAAGGATACCTACCAGGGTAACGTCCGGAAAATCATGACCCTTTACGATCATCTGTGTTCCCACCAGTACATCTGCTTCTTTATTGGAAAAAGCTGACAGTATGCTGTCATAGCTTCCCTTGGTCCTGGTGGTGTCTGCATCCATCCTAAGGACCCTTGCAGATGGCCAGAACTTTTTCACCTCGTCCTCTATCTGCTCCGTTCCTGCCCTGAAGGAGGACACATATTTAGAGCCGCACTTTGGGCACACCTTAGGCCTTATCTCCTCATGGCCGCAGTAGTGGCACACAAGCCTTCCTCCTCTGTGCTCTGACAATGACACATCGCAGTGAGGGCACTTAAACACATGGCCGCAGCTCCTGCAGGAAATAAAACCAGCAAGTCCTCTTCTGTTAATAAACAGCATGGCCTGCTCGCCCTTTGAGAGCTTTTCGTTCATAAGCTCCTGCAGCCTTCTTGAAAAGATGGATCTGTTACCGCATCTAAGTTCCTCCCTTAGGTCTGCCATTTCAACCCTGGGAAGAGTTCCACCAGTTAACCTTCTGTTTAGTTCAAACAGATGATACTCCCCGTTTAGCGCCCTGTAATAGGACTCAAGTGACGGAGTTGCAGAGCCAAGTACAACTGCTGCCCCATCAGGAAGAAGCCCTGATAAATAGATAGCTGTTTCCCTGGCGTGATATTTAGGGCTGTTTTCGCTCTTATAGGTAGATTCGTGCTCCTCATCTATTATGATGATCCCCGTGTTTGGAAACGGGGTGAAAAGAGCTGATCTTGGCCCTATTATGATGTCTATATCGCCGCTTCTTGCTCTCTCCATCTGGTCATACTTCTCCCCAGGAGAAAGCGAAGAATTCATTACAGATACCCTGTCTCCAAAGTGTCTGTAAAAGCGCATAAGAGTCTGGTATGTAAGGGCAATCTCAGGTATTAGGACTATTGCCTGCTTGCCCCTTTTAATCATGTCGTCAATGAGAGCAATGTAAACCTCTGTCTTTCCACTTCCTGTAATTCCGTGGATAAGGTAGGTATCTCTTTTGCCCTCATCGTAGTCTCTTTTGACTGTATCTACGATATTCTGCTGCTCAGGACTTAATACCTTGTCCTTGTATCTGTCGGAGGTGGCAGCCACAGGGTTTCTGTAGTACTCTTCCTCTTCGATCCTTATCATTCCGGTGTCTGCCATGCTCTTTAAGGTTACAGCACTGACACCAAGCTTACTGGTTATAAGCCCGTAGGGAATCCTCTCAGAAGGGTTTTCTAAAAGTTCCTTAAGTATCCTCTCTCTGGCCTTTTGCTTCTTGCGGACACTTTCATTGTAGGCGTCTATGGCCTCTCTTTCCGGGAGCCTTAAGGAAACGAACTTGTGGACCTGCCTCTTTTGCTTTTTATAGGTGGGGACCACAGTCTTAAGGGCTGCTATCATGGTGGAGCCATAATATCTCTTCATCCAGGCAGCAAGCTTTATGGAGATGTCCTCTGCTGTGTCGATCCCCTCTGAAAGAGAAATGATCTCTTTTATCTTGTCTTCATCCCAGTTTGTCTCATCGGAAAGTTCGATTACATAACCCTTTCTTTTGGTGTTTCCTCTGCCAAAGGGCACGTCAACACTGCATCCGATCTCCACCTGGCCAAGGAGCCTGTCCGGGATCCGATACTGAAAGAGGCGGTCAACCTTCTCATGGGATATGTCTATGATTATGTTTGCGTATTTGGGAAAAGACACATCGCCCTCCTAAAGTTAATTTATGCCCCGTTCTTTTAAAATGTCTGCGATAAGTTCTCTCTCGTCCATGTGATGCTTTACGCCCTTGATCTCCTGGTAATCCTCATGTCCCTTACCTGCAAGAACGATGATGTCGCCCTGCTCGCCGTGATCTATTGCGTAGGCGATGGCCTCTTTTCTGTCTGTTATCTTGATATACTTGCCATCTGTCTTTTTAATGCCTGTCTCGATATCGTTAATGATATCCTCAGGCTCTTCAAATCTTGGATTATCAGAAGTGATAATGGTAAAGTCAGCGTATTTTCCAGAGACTTCACCCATCTCAAAGCGGCGCAGTTTACTTCTGTTTCCTCCGCAGCCAAAGAGGCAGATAAGTCTGTTTGGACGGTAGTCACGAAGTGTTGTAAGAAGGCTCTTAAGAGCCATTGCATTGTGGGCGTAGTCAATCATAAGTGTAAACTCATCAGATACCTTCACCATCTCGATCCTGCCCTTTACCTTGGCGTCCTTAAGTGCATCTGCGATTTCCTGTGGAGTACAGTCAAAGTGTCTTGCAACTGCAATAGCACACAAAGCGTTGTAAACGCTGAACTTACCAGGTGTTACTACTTCAGCATGTACATTTATAAGGCCCTCTGTATCAAAGAAAACTCCAAGGTTACCTGGTTTTCTTATGTATGCAAGGTTGATGGCTCTTATGTCCACATCCTTGTTAAAGCCGTAGGTCTCAACCTGGCAGGTATGTCCCTCTAATATATCATCTGTGTGGATGTCATCACCATTACAGATACCGATCCTGCACTGTTTAAACAAAAGTCCCTTACAGTGCATATAGTCGTCAAAATCCTTGTGCTCATTAGGTCCAATGTGGTCTGCCTCAATATTGGTAAAGATACCTATATCAAAGATAAATCCCTGGCTTCTGTGAAGCATAAGTCCCTGGGATGAAACCTCCATTACTACAGTATCGCACCCTGCTTCAACCATTCTGGCCATATATTCCTGAAGGTTGTAGGACTCAGGTGTTGTGTTCTCAGCATGGATATGCTCATCACCAATGATAACTTCTATTGTCCCAATAAGACCAACCTTGTGGCCTGCATTTTCAAGCATTGACCTTATGAGATATGTAGTTGTGGTCTTACCCTTTGTTCCTGTGATTCCAATTGTTTTAAGCTTGCTGGCAGGGTGATCAAAATATGCAGCAGATATAAATGCCATTGCATATCTTGTATCCTTGACTCTGACAACAGGCATATCGCAGCCTTCCGGAAGTTCTACATCGCTCTCTGCAACAATGGCTCCTGCTTTCTTTTCTGCAGCCTGTGCCGAAACGCTGTGGCCGTCGAAGTTAGCTCCTTTGATGCAGATGAAAAGAGATCCTTCCTCAATCTTTCTGTTATCGTTAACCACATTCTTTATTTCAACATTCTCAGGGTCAACCACCTGTGATGAGTTGCCCGCAGTTACCGTATATTCAAGCCCCTCAAGCAATTTTTTCAATTTCATGTCAATGCCCTCCATTTTTTATTTTTTCGACACAATTCTGACACATTTATATATTATTATAATAATCAAGATGTGAGCAATCACATCTCCCCCTCATAAGAAACCGCAGGCACACGCGCAACGCGTGTGTTTTTGTGGTTTTAGGGGTTCTTTTTTTATTCTCATTTATAAAAAACCCATTTTCAGGCCATTACAGGCAGTAATCACTCATCACCATCTGAATGGTATTTTTCCCCATGTAGCTGTTGATATTAGGGTAATAGGCAATCTTGATCGTCATATTGCCATCAGTAAATCCGCCATAGAGATCATCTACTGCCCCATCTCCAAAGCTTTCTTTCAAAAACTCATGGAAGCTGTCCATATCTCCAAAGTACATCATCTCATATACTTTTCCGCTCTCATCTGAGACTCTGTATTTTCCGCAATTCTTATTTTTCCCAAGTATCCTTCCAGATAAAAGCTTTACACCCTTCCATGCAAATACAGGCTTGGTATTTCCATTGCCAAAGGGCTCAAGAAGCGAAAACTCACCTATAAGGTCTTCATCAACGGCGCTAAAAGGAAGAGCCATATCAAGGTGAAGTACCGGAACAAAGTCCTCCTCAGAAAGGCTGCAGTTCTCATTGAGGCGCTTTCTAAGCTCTTCAATGTTGTCCACAGGAAGAGATAAACCAGCTGCCATCTTGTGGCCTCCAAATTTGGTAAAGAGTTCTTTTACCTTAGAGAGCTCAGCGAACATGTCGTACTGCTCAATGGATCTTCCGGATCCCTTAGCCATTTTAACGCTCTTACTATTCTCTGCTTCGCCATCTTCACTGGCAGCCTCTGTAAGGATGATGGTTGGCCTGTTGTATTTTTCTCTGATCCTTCCAGCAATGATCCCTGCTATAGATTCGTGAACCTCCGGAATGAACACCACAAGAACCTTTGGAAGTCCATCTCCACTTATCTCAATATCAATAAGATCACTTGCCCTTTCTACTCCCTTGACAGTCATGTCCTTTCTGGAGTCGTTTAAGTCTTTCAGGTCAGTTGCTATGGAAACTGCTCTATTGTAGTCCTCCTCCAAAAACAGTGACATTGCACGGGATGCAAGATCCAGCCTTCCAGATGCGTTAAGACATGGGCCTATTACAAATCCGTAGTGGAATGCTGACATAGCGCCTGCGTCGAGCTTATTGACGTTGATAAGGGCCATAAGTCCAAGATTCTTAGTATCTGCAATCCTTTTAAGAGACTCTTTTACTATTACCCTGTTCTCGTCCCGAAGCTCCATAACATCGCAAACAGTGGCAAGGCCTGCAAAAATGAGCATCTCATCAAAAAAGTCCTGAACTTTCATTTCACACATGCGCCCAAGCTCCATAGCCATAACCTGAAGGAACTTGTACGCCACTACTGCTCCGCAGATTTCCTTAAAAGAACTGCCATCATCCCTTCTCTTGGGATCTATAACTGCATCCCCTGCTGGAAGTATTTCTTTTTCTCCATCTACAGGAACCTCATGGTGGTCAGTAACTACAACTGTCATGCCCTTATCTTTGGCGTGGGCAATCTGATCAAAAGCTGCTATACCATTGTCACAGGTAAGGATAACGCTTTTTCCTGCTTCATATGCATCATCTACCAGTTTGACGCTAAGGCCGTATCCGTCCTTAACTCTGTCTGGAAGGACATAGTCGACGTTTGCCCCAAACATCCTAAGGCCACTTACAAGAATATAAGTGGAGCAGATGCCGTCCACGTCATAGTCACCAATAACTCTTATGGTGCTATTCTTATTTATCTCATCTATTATGATGGCAGCACCCTTTTTAATATCAGACAGCTCATAAGGGTCATGTAAAAGAGATTTATCCCCATGAAGATACATCTCAATATCTTCGTCTGAGGTAATCCCTCTGTTTGTAAGAAGTCTTGCAGTAATATCCCTGATACAAAACTTTTTTGCAGTTGCTGCAAAGTCTGACTTCTTCATGCTCACCATCCATTTTGACATATCACACCTCTAAATAAAATAATAAAAAAAGCTCATTATATTGGAAAAGGTGCAGGCTGTTAAACCTGCACCTTTAAAAATACTCTGGTTAAATTATTCAGCAGTCTTCTTACCAAAGAATGTCTTAAAGCCAGTCTTAAGGTCGTACCACAAAGGTGATGCAACAAAGATTGATGAATATGTTCCGCTTATCACACCAACCATAAGAGGAAGTGCAAATGCCTTGATATCAGCAACACCAAATACATAAAGAGCAAGTACTGTGAAGAAGGTTGTAAGCGATGTGAAAAGGCTTCGTGTAACTGTCTGTGATACAGATGTGTTAACAAGCTCAGCCATTTCCTTCTTGCCAGTTGCAAGATGCTGATTCTCACGGATACGATCAAAGGTTACGATAGTATCGTTGATTGAGTAACCAATGATTGTAAGTACTACTGCAATGAATGTATTACCAACAGCAAGTCTTGTAAATGCGTAAGATACGATAACGATAAGTGCATCATGTGCAAGAGCGATGATAGCTGCAGCACCGAACTTGATGTCCTTGAATCTGATCCAGATGTAGATAAGCATAAGGATAAGTGCAATAACAAGGGCCTCAACAGCGCTTGATCTCATCTCTGAACTGATAACACCACTGATGGTCTCAGCAGCGATATTGTCTGAAGCTACACCGTAGTTGTCCTCAAGAACTTTCTCTACAGCCTCTCTCTGATCTACAGATAAGGTTGTCGTCTTGAAAATAACCTGATTAGTTCCAGATACTGTCTGGATAAGGATCTCGTTGATACCTGCTGCAGACTTGATATCGTTTGCTACAGTCTGCTCAAGTTCTGAAAGCTCGTATGTTCTGTCAAATGTAACTGTTGTAGATGTACCACCTACGAAATCAAGGCTGTAGTTGAATGCTCCCTTACCTGCGCCGGAGTTAACACCCATAACCACAAAACCGGCTATGATAATAGCGCATGAAATGCCGTAGAAGATCTTTCTCTTTCCAACGAAATCAACCTTTGGAGCTTCCTTAGCCTTGCCATAAAGAACAGGGCTCTGAAGTCCTATACCGTAAAGGATAGATGTGATGGTTCTTGTAACAACCAGGGCTGTGAACATTGAAAGGATGATACCAAGGATAAGTGTCTCTGCAAATCCCTTGATACTACCAGTTCCAAGGAACCACAGAACTGCTGCTACGATAAGAGTTGTTATATTACCATCAAGGATTGATGAAAGGGCTTTGTTGTAACCGTTCTTTCTTGCTTCATCAACAGCCTTGCCAGATCTTATCTCCTCCTTGATCCTGGAGAAAACAAGAACGTTAGCATCAACCGCCATACCAATTGAAAGGATGATACCTGCAATACCAGGAAGTGTAAGTGTCATGTCAAATGCTGAGAGAAGGAACACAATAAGTCCTGAGTAGAATGCAAGGGCAAGTGTTGCTGAAAGACCAAGTATTCTGAAGAATACGATCATGAAAATCGCAATAAGTGCAAATCCAACTGCTGCAGCTATAAGGCTGGTTCTGATAGCATCTGAACCAAGCTGAGCGCCTACAACGTTTGAACGAAGTTCGTTGAGCTGAAGCTTAAGTCCACCGATACGGATCATGGAAGCAAGGTTGTCTGCTGCCTCAAAGGACTCCATACCTGTGATAACTGCCTTACCATCTGTGATAGCAGCCTGAACATTAGGTACGCTGATAAACTTTCCATCGTAGTAGATACCAATGCTCTCACTTGCTGCAAAAGCCTTGGTTGTTGCATCAGCGAAAGCCTTTGCTCCATCTTCTGTAAACTCAAGAGAAACTACTGGCTCCTGTGCGCCGTATGAATCCTGCTGATATACAGCCTGAGCTACCTCTACGTCGTTACCACCAAGAACAATAGAACCATCTGCCTGAAGCTCTTCGATTGTCTTGTTGAGCTGCCAGCCATATATGAAATTGCCGTCCTCATCTGTCTCAAGAGTTCCATCCTCATTGATTCCAGAATGATATGTGTAGTTATCTGCACCAGAAGCATCTGTCTGAGCTATGAAGTACAGATTACCAGGCTGACCAAGATCCTCTAAGATCTTGTTTGCATCAGATACACCAGGGATCTCAATGTTGATCCTGTTTGAACCTTCCTGATATACAAGAGCCTCTGTGCTGTACTGCTGTACACGCTGCTGGAGCTTGAAGATTGTGTCAGACATATCCTCTTTGCTTGGATTCTCATCACCTACTACCTCGTATGTGATGCTGACACCACCTGCAAGATCAAGTCCAAGATCGATGCTTGAAAGTGATCCTGACTTGTCTGCGCCAAGTCCGTTTACCGCTGTGTATCCAAGTCCCCCAAGAAGTCCAAGGCACAGAATCAGCGCCAAAACATACTTTAACCGTTTCATAATCCTTATATCCTCCGTTTAACCTTCTTCTTCGGCTAATGCCGCTTTTATCATAATCGCACACTCGATGCGCTTCTTCTGAAGTTCGCATCCGTGCTTATATGTCGTATTGATGTCGCCATTGAAGTTATATGCATTGGCAGCACAACCGCCGCTGCAGTAATATCTGGCAAAACATTTCTCGCATTCAGGCCTTGAGTAGACATTGCTCTTTTTAAACATCTCTCTGATGTCAGGTCTTGTGATGCCATCAAAGACATTGCCCATGATGAAATCTTCATTACCTACAAACTGGTGACATGGATAGAGGTCTCCCCATGGAGTAACTCCAAGGTACTCACATCCTGAACCACAGCCAGAAAGTCTCTTGGCTACACATGGTCCACCCTCAAGGTCTATATTAAAGTGGAAGAAGTTAAAGCCTTTCCCCTCTTTATGTCTCTTTATGTAATACTGGGCAAGTTTGTCGTACTCCTCACAGAGCTTGGGAATGTCCTCATCCTTAAGTGAGTACCAATCCTCAGGCCTGGCTACTACTGGCTCAACTGAGATCTGCTTAAAACCAAGCTCCACAAGATGCTTAACATCCTCAGAAAAATCCAGATTGTTGTGAGTAAAGGTTCCTCTTACGAAGTACCTGAGCTGATGACGGGACTCTGCTACCTTCTGGAATTTAGGTACTATGTCGTCGTAGCTGCCCTGTCCGCCCTTTCTTGGCCTCATGAAGTCATGTACCTCTTTTCGGCCGTCTATTGAAAGAACGATGTTGCCCATTTCTTTATTTACATATTCAAGGATCTCATCATTAAGAAGAGTTCCGTTGGTAGTGATGGTAAATCTAAAGTTCTTGTTCTTTTCTTTTTCAATGCTGCGTCCGTACTCTACGATCTTCTTGACTACTTCCCAGTTCATAAGGGGTTCGCCGCCAAAGAAATCAACCTCGAGATTCCTTCTGTTTCCTGAATTGGCCACAAGGAAATCAAGAGCCTTCTTACCAACCTCTTCAGTCATGAGAGCTCGTCTGCCGTGGTACTCACCCTCATCCGCAAAACAGTACTTACATCTAAGATTGCAGTCATGGGCGATATTGAGACAAAGAGCCTTGACTACAGTATCCCTGTTCTGGAAATCATCTACATAATTCTCATATACATCATCTGTATAAAGAACTTCTGAAGCACGCAGCTCCAGTATTTCTGAAATAGCCTCTCCTATATCCTCAGAAGAGTACCCAGATGAGATTTCTGACATAGCGCTTACTTCACTGAAAAGCTTCTGGAAATCCTCATCCCCTTCCTTGTCGGTGTCAATAGCTGCTGCAGTTCCGTGATAGGAAACCAGCATCTTTTCTACAACCGGAACAAGGTCGTAAACAACGTCATCAACAACGTGTACTGATCCGGAATTGACATCAAGTACGATGTTGTAGCCGCCGTTCTTGTATGCATGAACCATATAAAAAAACTCCTAACTAACTAGCGTTTAATGCCATACGCAATAATAGGCAGCGACCATACTGGGTCGCTGCCCCAAATGATTGCTTAAATTATCGGAAAACCTTACTTGCTAAGCTGCTCACAGCTCTGGTTTCCTACTGTGCAAGAAGTCTTGCAAGCTGACTGGCATGATGTCTGGCACTCACCACATCCGCCCTTCTTCATTGACTCCTTAAGGTTTCTTGTTACTAATGACTTAACATGCTTCATAATATTGCCTCCTACTTGAATATGCTAAAAACGTGCATTTCGAGTTTAATTTACGTCGATTCAGTATATCATAAAATATTAATAAGTTAAAGGTTTTTTTCTTCTGGAGCAGAATTAACAGTGATAAGTACCTTGGTGATCCTGTTGCCCTTGATTCCTCTCGCAGTAAGGGTTGTTCCGTCATCTAATGTGACTGTCTCTCCGTATCCCGGAAGCCTGTCCAGGGCCTCTATCATAAGACCGCCAATTGAGTCATAGTCCTCAGAGTCAAGACTTGTTCCCAGCTCGTCGTTGATATCATCAAGCTTCATGTTGCCTTCTACAAGATATCTTCTTCCACCTATGTTCTTGATAAGGTTGATCTCGTCAAGATCGTATTCGTCTCTGATCTCACCTACGATCTCCTCAAGAAGGTCCTCTAAGGTGATCATTCCAACTGTTGCCCCGTACTCAGAAAGCACAAATGCAACGTTCTGGGACTTTTCTCTCATCTCCACCAGAAGGTCAGCTGTCTTTTTAAACTCGTAGGTGTAATAAGCTTTTCTCAAATGATCGCTGATCTTGAAGTTTTCCTTATCTTCAAGAAGGATAAGGTCCTTGACGTTGATAAGTCCAATGATATTGTCCTGATCTCCACCATCATACACAGGGATCCTGGTGTACATGTTCTCTTTAAAGATCTTCATGACCTCGCCGTAATCAGCCTCAGTGCTGACGCAGGACATATCAATCCTGGGGATCATGATGTCCTTAGCCACTGCATCTGAAAAATCAAAGACGTTGTAGATGATCTCTTTTTCACCGCTCTCAATTACGCCGTCCTCATGGCTTACATCCACGTAGGTCTTAAGCTCATTTTCTGTCATGGCCTTGCGGTTTTCTGTATCTACATTGAGGATCTTAAGGACCACTGTGGCAAATCCATTTATGATGAAGCTAAAGGGCGTCATCACAAAGAGCAACACAGAAATTACTCCCGAATACCACAAAGAAATATTCTCAGCGTAAGCTGTTGCAATGGTCTTAGGTACGATCTCTCCAAATATAAGAACCACCAGAGTAAGTATTCCGGTTCCGATACCTATTGCAAAGCTGCCAAACATATCCGTTACAAGCACAGTCATAAGGGCAGATGCACTAAGGTTTACTATGTTATTGCCAATAAGAATCGCAGACAGGACTTTTTGAATATCCCCGGTAAGGTCCAGTACCCTTCCAGCCCTTTTATTGCCCTCATCGAAAAGAGCTTTCATCCTGACCTTGTTACAGGTCATAAGGGCCGTTTCTGCAGATGAGAAAAATGCAGAAAGAAGAACCAGCACCACTAGGATTATTATCCTGATCACATGTATGTCCAACTGACAGATCTCCTTCCATTAATTAAGAGGGTTTAAATAAAACTCCTTAAAGTCTGTATAGCCCTGATCAGTAAGCTGCTGCTTCTGGAACTTCTTGTTCTTGTTCATCCTTACCACAAGAACCTGCTTTCCTGAAGCTCTTTCCTCCTGAGCCTCTTTAATGATCTCAGAAAGTCTTTCGCCGCCAATTCCTTTCTCAATAAGGAATGCAGTTTTTTCGCTCTCACCAGGGATCTTAAAGCCCTCGTCCATCATGATCATGATGATCCTCTCAAATCCAATGGAGAAGCCACAGGCAGGAGTGTCCTGTCCAAGGAACTTACCAACCATCTTGTCATATCTTCCGCCGCCACCGCAGCTTCCGCCGTACTGTGGCATTGAAACCTCAAAGATAGTTCCAGTATAGTAGCTCATTCCACGAACGAGAGTAGGATCAAATACCATCTCAAATTTTGAAGTCTTGGTTGCATCTACAGATGCGATGATCTCTGAAAGGCCTTCCCTTACTTCATCTGAAAGGAAATCTCCAAGCATATCTGCAATGACCTTAAGGCCATCAAGACCCTCTTTTCCTTCTGCTGCTCTGAAAAGATCAAGGTACTTGTCGATAGATGCCTTATCAAAGCCCTCTTTTAAGAGCTCCTCAGATACGCCATCAATTCCGATCTTGTCCATCTTATCTAGAGTTATGAACACTTCGTCGTAGCGCTCCTTGGGAAAAGAGCTATAAGCAGCCATTGCCTTAAGTATCTGCCTGTCATTGATCCTGATCTTGAAATCCTCAAAGCCAAGTCTTCCAAGAGTTGTTGTAGTTGCAAGGATAAGCTCTATCTCTGCAAGGTTGGAAGCCTCTCCTAAAATATCAATATCGCACTGCATAAACTGGCGATATCTTCCCTTCTGAGGTCTGTCTGCTCTCCATACATTTCCCATCTGAAGTGCCTTGAATGGAGAAGGGAGCTCTCCCTGATGTGCAGCATAAAAGCGTACAAGAGGAACTGTAAGATCATAGCGAAGACCTGAATCAGTAAGGTCATTCTCGCTCTGTGCTGTCTCGAGATTAAGCTTTTCTCCTCTCTTCATTACCTTGAAAATGAGTTTTTCATTTTCGCCGCCCTGTTTGCTATTAAGGTTTGCAAGGCTCTCTACTGCAGGAGTCTCAATGGATGTAAATCCAAACTCGCCATAGGTCTTTTTAATAATGCCTATTGCGTAATCCCTAAGCTGCATTTCAGCTGGGAGAATATCCTTCATACCGGTTACAGGTTTTTTTACAAGTGACATAAAACTATCCTCCTAATACAAATCCAGTGTGACGCTCTTTAGGTCACTAATGGGCGACACACTGATAGATTGTACTATATTAGCGCCTTTTTTGGCAACGTATTATTAATGGTTGTTCCCCCGCAAAAACTCAAGGAACTGGCTCATTGGCATAGGCCTTGCATAGAAGAATCCCTGGATGTTGTCACAGCCAACTCTGATGATCTGTTTAGCCTGTTCTTCTGTTTCAACTCCCTCTGCCACGATCTTTTTTCCCATAGACTTGATGATCTTGACGATATTGATCATGACCATGTAGCTTGTCTCTGATTCAAAAGCTGACTGGACAATGCTCTTATCAAGTTTAAAGATATTAACGGGAAGAGATGCAATTCTTGCCATGTTGGAATATCCGGTTCCAAAATCATCCATTGAGAAATTGATCCCCTGGGCAGAGAGCTTTTCTATGTTGGCATCCATTGCAGAAGAAATATCCTCAGAGTATGTCTCTGTTATCTCAAAGTTGACCTGATCCGGATCGATACCATACTTGTTCATGGTCTTTAATATATTGTCTGCCAGATTTGCCTGGATACAGTCAACAACTGAAAGGTTCACCTCCACATACTCAAGACCATGAGCCATGGCATCAGATTCTGAGAGCATCTTACATACGCTGTCAAGAACAAAGGCGTCGATCTCAATGACCATACCATTTCTTTCAGCCACTGGCATAAATACTGCAGGGGAGATAAATCCAAGGTGAGGATCACGGAGTCTTAATAGCGCTTCGCAGGATATAAACTTACCCTTTTCCGGATTGTAGATGGGCTGATAGTAGACCTCCAAAAGTCCGTCATCGAGAGCTCTTTTTACTATGGAATCTATCTTCTTGTCGTGCTCTACATGCTTAAGATTAAGGTCAGAAACCCTAAGGACATCCTTGTTATGACGAAGTATCGCCTTATTGATGACACCTCTTACCTCATTGAACTTATCAAGGGTGTCGATCTCATCAGGGAATCCTATAACATAAGGGTGCTCAACCAGCCTTACTTCCTCATCATTGATGATCCAGCTCTCCTTAAAGCGCTTTCTGATCTGCTCCGCAGCCTTTTCTATAAGCTGGTCGTCAGGGTCAACTCCAGGGAACACCAGTAGAAAACTTCCATCGTCCGTAAAAAAGATATGACCATCCTGACTCATCTGCTTAAGATAAGCAGTAATCTGATTTAAAAGCTCCGACACGCCCTCCAGGGACTGTCCGCCAGTGATGGCATTTAATCTTTCAATATAGACGCCAAACACCGTAAACATCTTCTTCTGGATAAGGTTGTTGCCCACTATGAAGTCCAGGGCATTTCTTGTTCCTGCTCCCGACTGGCTGTCGACAAACTCGCTGGGGTTCTGGAAGGTGTACACGCACAAAAGGATCGACAGTGATACCGCAAACTCAAAAAGCGACGTGGATCTTGTTAAAAAACGAAGCGGAACAGAAATAAGCATAAGCAAGAAGTAAACTGCTATCGATACCTGCTTTTCCGTGCTCATACCTTTTGCATATTTGATGAACAGATAAAAAGCAAAGGGGAAGTAAATCCAAAGACCAATTCCAACTGTAAGCCCCTGGGGAAATCTGTAATGTAAATCTCCAATGTCACTGATATAGTAGAAGAAATCAGAAACAAAGCCGCTCATAAAAAATAGCAGCACAAAGACCTGTGGCAGGAACAGGATAGCTTTTTTCCAAAACTTATCAATTTCAATCCTGTAGATTGAGAGCATGTAGAGCATTGAAAGATAAGCCATTGTGTATGCGCAGAGCTTCTCCACCACAAGAACAATGTCATTAAAGTCTGATGAAAATGCCAGGTGGACCACATTTACGTTCATCCACATGCTATGGAACAGTCCTGCAAGGTTTAGCAGCACCGCATCCGCAATGATAAATCCAAATATCTGCTTTTGCCTGCTATCATAGGTCTCTTCTGAGGCATTGATAACAAACGCAACCAGCACGATCAGTAAGGATGCGATGGAGAAATATATATTGTAATTGTAGGGGTCCATGCCAAAAACCATCTTTATCCCTCTTCAAAATAGTCGTCAATATATTTTACAAAAGAGCTGTCCTTCATAGGTCTTCCCATGTAATCTCCAATAAGGAAATCACAGCCAAGCTTTTCAGCAGTCTCTTTTTCCTTCTCCGAAGCAATATCCGCAGCACCAACAAAAATGCTGATGTCATGGAAAAGATTAACTATTCCTGATGTCACTTTAAACATAAGCTCAGACTCTCCGGCCTTTACCAGGATATCGTGGTCCAGGTTCACCTGAGTTACAGGAAGCGCCAGGATCTTATCAAGGTCTCCGTATCCGCTTCCAAACCTGTCTACAACTATTGAGCACTTCATCTCACCAAGGAGCTTTAAGTTTCTTTCAGCCACGGAATTCATGGTGGACACAGTGGTCTCAGTAAGCTTTAAGGATATCCAGGAAGCTTCTGCTCTCTCTTCTCTGATTATCTTTTTAAGGCGGCGCAGCAGATCATTTCTTGATATCTCTCCCTGGCTCATGCCAACAATTGCTCTGTACTTACCGTTCTTATCTCCGGCGTTCCAGAATGCCAGCGCTCTGCATGCCTTTCGATATACAAATTCATCAGTCTCAAGAAGCGTCTGAGTTACTCTGGTATCAGGAATATGGCCTCTCATGTCGATCTCATTGCCATACTCATCTGTGAAAAAGCAAAGAGCGTCCGCGCAGTAATTGATCCTGTATGCCTTGGACAGCATAGGCTGGAACTTTACAAGTGCTGACTTTTTATCGATGCTGTTTCTTGCAAGGACGTCGTAGTCCATTACCTGTGTCAGCTCATCAATACCGCTCTTATGAATATCAACAATCACATCTTTTTCAAGCTCTATGCTGTCAATTACAGCATCCACCTTGGTAATGAGCTCAGCGGCAGTTTTGTAGTCACTTGGATAATTGATCAAAAAGCAGTGTCCCTCTACTCTGATGGACATGTTTGCAAACTCCCAGGGCTCATGTAGTCTTAGGGCAATCTTATTCAAAAGAGCATTTATCCTCTTGGAATCTGTAGAGTGGATGATCACTGCAAAAACATAGTCTGAATATCTGTAAGCATAGCTTTGAAGTCCGTACTCTTTTCTGCCGACACTCTTTAAGTAACCTGCTATTTTTTTCATAACACTAAGAGCCTGAGCATAACCGATCTCATCACTCAGAGCTCTGATATTATCTATTGTCACAAAGATAGTACTGTTTGCATTATTTCTGTCAGTTTTTATATCAAGGCCTTCAAGGAAAGCTTTTCTGTTAAGGATATTGAGGCTGTCATCTACCATCTCGCTTGGGTTTTGCAGGGAGATATAAACCAGCGTAATGGAAAGGGCACTCATTAGATTCTCGATGAGAACGTTCGGGAAAAAGAACTGTACTATGACTCCGGTAATTACAAGCACAACATAGGAAAGGATCACCATCTTGGTCCTGTTTCGCATGAACCTTTTATACTTAAACAGGATAAGACAGCCATACCCCATGTAATAGGCAGCAAGGATATAGTACATGACGATAAGAGGACCTCTGTGATACTGGCCATTCTGGTCATAACTAAACAGGATCGGAACAAAAATATTGATGATGACCAGCACTACGCCTATAACATGTCCAAGCATTACTGTCAGAAAATCAGGTACTTTCCTGATGTCCACATATATATCAAGAACGGAAAGGATGTAGATAAGATAACAGAATCCAGAGCCCAGATGGGCAACAAAATAGACAGAGCCAAAGAACATCTCAAGAGGATGATACCAGGCAGCAGAAACCGGCTTCATCTGGAGATATGTCTCGCAGCGTTCAGCCACAGAAGCTGTAAAGACAGCCAAAAAAAGCATAGCATAAGCTCTCTGCCTGTATGCTGGAACCAGCTTTCTGGACAGAGAGACAACTGCTACTGTAAGTAATATGCAAATAGCGCAGATATCAAAGTAAAAAATATAATGCATGCGCCGCCTCCGGCTTATTCAGGTCAGAGCCACTTAAGAGGGTTACTGATCTCTTTCGCTCTGGAAAAAATATCGTCGCTGCTTCTTTTCAGATACTCCTCCAGATCTCTGATCTCTTCATCGGAAAACCCACTTTGCCTTTGGATGATCCCCTCAGGGAGAACACCCTCAGCCATTTGTCTGCCAGATTCTCCATCTCTTTCAAATTGTACTCTTATGACCTTCTTGCCTTCCTTGTTGCGAAGGATAGCTGAATAGGTCATGGTGATCTCGCTATCAAGCATAGGCTTTCCCCAAAATCCCAAGCGCGCGGGATGAAAAAAACAAAATAGTGCTATCGGAGCGCAAAATTCCGATAACACTATTATACGTCAAATAAGTAAATTATGAAATATCGATAATATGTAACGTCGTCAGATGTACACCCAGGAGCCTCTGGGCCTTTCCATCCTGCATCTGTGGCCAGTTCTGAAGATAGATGGCATCTGTCTCTTTAAGAGGTTCTATCATAAGGTCAAAAGAGATTTCTTTTCCTTCACCATATTTATCAAAAAATCTCTTAAGTCCTATCTCAAAGTCCTGTCCTGTGTAGAAATTGTCAGAAACAAGCTCGCCATCCTTGTAAAGGGATGCGCAACTGCCCTCGTAAGAGATATTTGCGAAGATCTCAGAAAGGCCATCAAGGCTTCCTGGAAGTGTGATCTTGTAGCTTGCGTCACTTATCTTCTCAAAGGATGCTCTCTTGTCATTAATGACAGCGTTCTTGCCCTCATATACCGCAAAAGCATCTCCTGATAAGAATTCCCCTGGACCTGCAACCTCTGATACCTTGTCAAAGCCAAATGGCGCTTTGTCAATGTCAGGATATACCCTGAAGGAAGGTTTTACTTTTCCCTCATCTTCTGAAACCGATAAGTAGAGCCTTACCTTGCCATCAGCAGAAGTTACTGCTTCACCCTTTGATACTATAAGGTGGTCTCTTCCATCAATTGTTACCTTGACTGCGTGAAGGGCTTCTTCTTTGGTGATGGTTATGATGCTGTTTCCATCAAGGTCCCCTTTTACGTCGGCGCTTATCTCTCTATCAGTATCCGTATAGAACACGTAGGCGTTCTTTCCTGATCCGCCAGCATCTTTTAATACGCAAAGAGGCGTTGCATCTACGGTCAAAAGAGCTTTCTCCCCCACCTTCATGTTAAATGGGTAAAAGAAGTAATCTCCGTTTTCAATATCTCTTTTGCCAAAGGATGCAAGAACTTCTCCCTGCTCTGAATAAGCTGAAAGCTCCTGATCCTTGTGAGGAGCCATCTCATATCTTCTCTGATAGTTGTTTACAAAAAGATATCCTCTCTTTATATCACCATCAGTCTTGTATCTGACCGCACTTCTAAGGCTCTTTAAGTCTTCAGGCTTTAATGGATTACCAGGCTGCGCAGTGTAAGCCATATCTGTCAGGTCATCGCCAAAGTCGTGGATGAAGGTGCCAAGGAGCCTTACGTGCCTGTAAGATTCTTCCATCTGACCATACTCACGTAGTGGTGCGTTAAAATCGTAGGAGCAGATCGGAAGGTCATTGGGGTAGCCAGTTTCTCTGGACTCCTGAAGAGTTGTAAGCTTTCCCTTAGGATTGGTGCCACCATGATACATGTAATAGCCCACAAGGTTTGCACCGCTTGCGATCTTCACCATGGTCATGGCCTCTGTGTCATCGCCTGTTGCGATGGGCCTTCTGTGCTTCGTTACCTGAAGTCCGCCTCCAAGCTCAGCTGTAAGATATGGGAACTTGTCCATATCAAAAGTTATGCCATCTCCAAGGCCGTGGTCTGAACCAATGTTATGGTCGTTCCTCTCCCTTGTGAAGATGTAGTTGCCGCTTGGCTCGATCTCAGTGGTTCTCTGATCCCAGGGCGCCTCGCAGTAGCCACCCATTACAGGAAGCATTCCACCTGTCACAGCTCCTCCCCAGCCTGTGGCCGTATAGATTGGAGTATTAAAGCCTATCTCTTTTGCCATGGATAAAAGGGTCTTCATGTGCTGCTCGCCCTCTTCTCCATTTTTACCACCGCAGTGTCCGTATTCATTTTCAATCTGAATGCCAATTACAGGACCACCATCTCCGATGAAAAAGCCTTTGGCCTGCTCATAGGTCTTTTCATAAAAAGCTCTCACATGCTGAAGGTATCTAGGAGCATCGGTCCTTACTTCGTAGCCATTTTCCCTGGCATCCTTAAGGAGCCAGTCAGGGAAGCCTCCATTTCTTGCTTCACCATGGGCCCATGGGCCAATTCGAAGGATGCAGTATAGTCCGCATTTTTTAACTGTTTCAAGGAATTTCTTAAGATTTCTATCCCCTGTAAAATCAAACTCTCCGTGAACCTCTTCGTGGTGGATCCAGATGACATACAGTGAAACAATATCTATTCCACCAGCCTTCATCTTTAAGAGTTCTTCTTCCCAGTACTTAGCCGGGTATCTGCTAAAGTGCATCTCTCCCATCATTGGGAAAAAGCGCCTTCCGTCCACAAGTAGGCTGACTGGGTCAAAGGTTACCTTTGACCTTTCTGTAATCTTCATATATACTTCCTCATTTCGTACTTTCTTTTAAAATAACTTCGTATCCGCCCAGGGTCTTGCTGGATACATGGCCTCCAGCGATCATATCAAGAAGTGTCTTGGCAGCGTTGGCTCCAAGATTTCTGTCGTTGAAATTAAGTGATGTCACCGATGGAACTGCATTCTCCAAAATAGAGCTGTTGTAGAAGGATGCTACGCGGATGTCTTCAGGGATCCTTATATGTTCATCCCTGCACCTTGCCATAACTTCTCCCGCAATGGCATCATCCATGCACACTATTCCATCGACGTTTTTCTTTTGCAGTTCCTTTAAGATGTTTCCAACCTTTGAAACATCCTCAATCTCCAGGTAGATAAGACCAGGGTCAGCCATAAGATTTGCCTCTTCAAAGGCAGCAAGAAAACCTTCCTGCCTTGTCCTTGTAATGATGTGATTGGTGTTTCCGCCAATGAGCGCCAGCTTTTTAAGGCCCTTCGCAATAAGGATTGAGGTAAGTTCCTTGCAGGCAGAGAAATTGTCATTGTCCACATAGACCACATCACTATCATAGGTCTTGCCAACAGCCACAAAAGGGATCCCGGATTTTTTTAAATAGTAAACCGCATCGTCTTTTGCCAAAGTCCTTGTAAGGATGATGCCATCCACCTTGTGGTTGTCGATGATCCTCTTGATGCCTGATATGTCATCTCCGCTGATCAGAGAGACTATCACATCGTATCCAAAACCTGAGGTAACTTCGCTGATACCTATCATGCAGCGTTGGAAGAACGGAAGGTCTACCGCATTGTAGTCATCAGGCCATATTACGCCTATGTTGTAGGTCTTTTGTCCAGCCAGTGCCCTGGCATTTATGTTTGGTATGTAATTATGTTCTTCAATGAAGCTCATGACCTTTTGCCTGGTGTCATCTCCGACTCTTCCCTTTCCTGAAATAGCACGGGAAACTGTAGTCTTGGAAATTCCGAGGGCTCTGGCCACGTCATCGATCGTAATTTTTGAGCCCATTATGTTTAAGTCCTCTCAGCTTAGCCTTTTACTGCTCCGCCAGTTACACCTTCTACATAGTATTTCTGAAGGAACATGAACAGAAGGGTTACAGGGATTGCAACTAAAACGCCGCCTGCACAGAATCTTGTGAAATATCCCTGATAATCATTGGTCCATACCCATCTTGTCATACCTACCGCAACGTTGTAGCTGGAGTCGTGACCAAAAGCTACATAGGAAGCAAATACGTAGTCGCACCATGGAGCCATGAAGGCAACCAGTGCTGTATAAATGATGATAGGCTTACTCATTGGAATGATCATTGTAAGGAATATCCTTGCTCTTGTGGCGCCATCAATTCTTGCTGCCTCGTCAAGAGCCTTGGGTATTGTATCAAAATATCCTTTGCAGACATAGTATCCCATTCCGCAGCTTGCTACAGTTACAAGGATAAGTCCTGGGATAGCTCCTGCCTGTGTAAGTCCAAACTGTTTAAGAAGGAAGTACAGACAGATCATGGTAAGGAATCCTGGGAACATTCCAAGGATCAGCCAGAATCTCATAAGGAAGGTCCTTCCTGCAAATCTCATTCTTGAAAGAGCATAGCTTACGCAAAGCTGGATAAGTGTCTGAAGAGCTGCCACGCACACAGCGATGACTATTGTGTTTTTGTACCATAAAAGGTAATTGGTCTGGGCTGTGTCAAAGAGGAACTTGTAGTTATCAAGGCTAAAGCTCTTTGGCACAAGGTAATCAACCATTCCGCCATACTCTGTGGCATAGGACCTGAAGCTCTGAAGCACAAGCCCCACGAATGGGAACAGCCAGATAATGCTTATGATCACCAAAAGTATATATGTAAGTACATTGCTTATTGTTTTCTTTGTTTTGTATGATTTCATTATTGGAAGCCCTCCTCATCTCTTACTGATGGAAGCATGTTGTAAACAACCAGCGAAATGACCGCTGTCACAACAAATACCATGATACCGATAACTGCTGCCATTCTGTAGTTGGTATCATTGACTGTCATCTTGTACAGCCAGGTGATAAGAAGGTCTGTATTACCTGCCTTTTCTGCAAGGTTAACAGATTGTGGTTTACCTTGAGTAAGAAGGTAGATAACGTTGAAGTTGTTAAGGTTTCCAGTGTACTGTGTAAGAAGGAATGGTCCTGTTACAAACAGCATGTATGGAAGTGTGATGCTCTTAAACATCTGCCATGGATTAGCGCCGTCAATCCTTGCGCTCTCGTA
>NZ_JAGAYD010000106.1 GCF_017940685.1 Butyrivibrio sp.
GGTGGTGTATCTCTTCCGTCAAGGAAGCAATGAACATATACCTTCTTAAGGCCATTCTTTTTAGCAAGCTCTAAAAGGCCATAGATATGTGTGATGTGGCTGTGTACACCGCCGTCAGAAACAAGACCGTACATATGAAGCGCACTGTCTTTTTCCTTACAGTTGTTTATAGCGCACATAAGGCCTTCATTGGTAAAGAAATCACCATCTTCGATAGACTTGGTAATTCTTGTAAGCTCCTGGTAAACAATTCTGCCGGCGCCCATATTCATATGACCAACCTCTGAGTTACCCATCTGGCCATCAGGAAGACCAACAGCAAGTCCTGAAGCATATCCCTTTACAAAAGGGTAATCCTTCATAAGGCCGTCCATAACAGGAGTCTTGGCCATTGCGATGGCATTTCCCTCAGGGTTCTCGTTGATCCCATATCCATCAAGTATTAAAAGAACTGTAGGTTTTGAACCTCTCATTATTTATATCCTCCATTCCAAGCTATAAGCTTAAAACAATTATTACAATTTCCTTGCATAGTATATCTCATAGGCAGGCTAAATGACAAGCATTTAACAAAACCTTTATAATTACTCATTGTAGAGGTAATAGCCGCTATAACTTATTGAATCCAAAAGCCCATCCTCTGTCACTTCAGTGTCCAGATCATAGATATATAGTCCCGCTCCATTTTCAAGAGGTATTACTTTATCGAGAACTTTTCCCTTTTCTTCAAAACCAGCATCCTCTTCCTCCAGCTTTTTAAGCTCAAGGACCATATCCTTTATATTGACTGTTCCAAGAGGCTTTTCCCTGTCATAGTGCTCATATACAGGGACCTTGGTAGGATCTGTTTCACTGTCATATATGGATATATCCGCATTTTTGAGGTATTTATATCCTTCTATCTTTACCACAGGATTACTGATATTTGCATAAATTACAGTTTTTACTCCCTCGTCAAAATTTACTTCATAGCCAATAGTGTTTATGGACTCAATAAGTTCCTGAGAGTACTTTCCCTTCAGCTTTTCTACATATCTCATGCCTTCAATGCTTCCCTGAGTTTTTATAGAGTATAAAGCAGACTTGGCTGACTTGAAATCCGAGGTTTCCTCGCCTTTTGCTGAAGCATCAAGATATCTTTCAATTACCTTTGACTGTGAATTTGTAATCGCCGAGTACGCATTGATACCGGGGATCAGATAGTAGATAATAAAAGGCGCTGTGATCATCACAAACAAAAATCTGCCTACTCCCCTGCCCTTAATTCTGCAAACTCCATAATATGCCACATATACGATCTCAAAAACAATGAGCAGTATTCCAAGGTACCTGCTGTTTGTTATGCCATACTGCCTTATCCTCATGGATAGACATATTATCTGAACAACTATAAATGGTGAAAAGACAATTGGGAAAAACAAAAGGTACTTGTGCAAAGGATCTTCTGTGCAGCCCTGGGCTGTTGTCCAGATAAAAAGCCCCGCAACAAATATACCTGTCATAATGGAAAACGCTTCATTTGAAGGCATAGTCCTTACAACGATTATCTTGATAATATAGATATACACAATAAGACATGCTATGGCCACTATTGCAGGCAGTACATAGCCCATAAGCACTTTTGAAAACCTGCCAAGGCTCTCTGATACCTTTGAAAGTCCAATGATAACTCCTGGAAAAAGAACTGCTCCAAGAATAGCAAGTTCGATAAGCGTTTCTACCGGGATATTAAACAACAGTGCATTAAATGCGTATATAAGAAGAAGACTTCCTACAGCTAATACTCCATATAAAAATCCTGCCTTAACCACACCAAGAAACGCCCTTACGCTGTACTGTTCAAGAGAAAGGCCACATTCTCTATACATCCTGTAAATGCTAAAGGCAATGGAAATGACCAAATATACTATCACAAGCCTTGTGATGTATGTATATGGAACATAAAGACTTCCATTTTTATGTACCGCTTCATCGTATTTAAATGATATTAAAAAGGCATAGACAGCACTCAACACGCAGGAAAAGATGATCGTAATAAGATACGGTATCGTCTTCTTGATATTTAGCTCTTTTAATGAGAAATGTCCTGTCTCCACAGCTAAAAAACAGGGGGTTATCAAAAACAGAAATATAAAGAGAAATTTAAGGATATCTCCAATATAAAAATCCTCATGTATTCCTGCTATGACACAGGCTACAAAAAATACAGTAACAGATAAAGGATGTTCCTTGAGAACACCCTTAAGATCATTTTTTAACTTATTTACCCACAACATACTTTTAATCTCCCCAGATTATTTTTCTTTTTTATCTACCGTTATATCGTAGCTATATCCATCACCGATCTCCTTAAGCCTGTTCTCTAAAAGCTTAACAAGTTCATCATCAGCCATCTTATACCTGTAAGGCACTTCCAGATCAAACTCCACGATAGGCTTCTCCCCTTCTTTTCTTACAAGTCTAAGGTCATGGAACTTAATAGATGGATCGATTTCTTCAATGTTCAGAGTAAGCCAGTTCTTTATAGCCATAGCTTCTGAATCACTGCTGTCTACAGGATCCATATGGATAACGGCAGTGCAATGGTATTTTTGCCGAAGCTCTTTTTCTATCTCGTCAATGATGTCGTGTATAGTAATGAGATTCTCATCAGAGGGAACTTCCACATGAAGAGACATCATTACTCTGCTGGGTCCATAATTGTGGACCACAATGTCGTGTACTCCTAGCACACATTCATGCGCGAGCACCGTTTTTTCTATTTCCCTTAAGAATTCTCTGCTTGGAGGTTCTCCCAGAAGTGGATTTATCGTATCCTTTGCGGCGTCTATGCCTGTTTTGAAGATAAACAGAGCCACCACTATACCTGCGTAACCATCTACGTTTATTTTTGTAACTTCAAAAACGATAAGAGAAACCAAAACGATGCTGGTTGAAAGTACGTCAGACAAAGAGTCCATGGCTGCAGACCTGATCGTAGCACTGTCTATCAGTTTCGCTGTCTGCAGATATGAAGCAAACATTATAAACTTGATAAAAATGGAAACCACAAGAATAAGAACAATGACAAAAGAAAGCTCTACGTCCTCAGGGTGAATGATCTTCATAATAGAACCGTTTAGAAGTTCCACTGCCATAATAATGATAAGAAGTGAAACTATAAGCCCGGCTACGTATTCAAGCCTTCCATGGCCAAAGGGATGTTCCTCATCAGCATCTCTTCCGGAAAGCTTAAAGAAAATAAGGGTAACAACAGAAGATGTAACATCAGACAGATTGTTTAAGGCATCTGAAAATACCGCAATGGAGCCACTAAGTACTCCTGCGATCATCTTGAAAATGACCAGAATAATATTAAAGGCAATGCCAAACGCTCCGCTGAGCATTCCATAGCTTTGCCTTACAATAGGTGAATCCACCTGTTTATGATCTTTAATAAAAAATCTCGCAAGAAAACTGATCATTGTCCCCAGAACACCGTTATCAAAAGCGTTCCATCCTCTACGGTGATCTCTGCCTCCTCGTCGATGATAAATTCATTACTAACGCCAAGCGGAAAATCATTGGTCAGAGTAGCCTTATCCAGACTGTACATAAGTCCTTTAAGGGTCACACCTTTTGACATCTCTGACAGTGAAAAGACTGAAATCATACCAGTATTTCCTCTGTGGAAATGAATGGTCTCATTTTCAGCAACCATCAGCATGGTATCCGCAGTCATTATATATCCTGTGCCACCATTTCTTTTGATAAACAAAAGAGTCTGTATGTTGGCCAGAGAGTGATCAAGACGGCTGCCACCCAAAGCGCCGTAAAGATAGAATTTTTTGTAGCCCTTTGAAAGTCCAATCTTAACGGCTCGAAGCGTGTCAGTGTCGTCCTTTTTTACTTCAAGTTTAATGATCCTGTCAGGGTCACTTAAAGCTATCTCTTCTATTCCCCTGGTGACGTCAGGGCCTGCTTCTTTTGCAGAATCAAAATCTCCGACGATGAGATCTGGAAGTATCCCAAGCTGCTGAGCATATTTAAAACCAGCATCGCAGGCGATACACAGATCCCCTTCCCGTAGGTCTATTTCAATATTAGGAAAACTGCCTGCAGATATAATAACGCACTTTGGTTCCATAAAAGTCCCGCTTATGCCTTTATCCTTGACTCGATCGTTTCAATATCCATTGTCCACTCATTCTCACCGCCCCAGTCACCTACGATGGTCTCAATCTGATCGCCATCCTGAGTAGTAACTGTGGTATCAAGCCTGTAGTTCATCTTGGGTACCTTGGTAGCCTTGCCAGATGTGATATAGCTGTACAGGTAAGTAACAGAGTACTTGGTGTGTGGATAATAGTTATCTTCTATAGACTTAGGTTCATAGGAAATAGCATTCCTCTGAACGCCGTCATCTTCAAAGAAATTAGCCCAAAGGGTTATAACACCATCTGTAGAAGGGTTCTCTTCAAAATTAAGGAATCTGTAGGACCACTGTCCCTCATTGTTATTGAGGATGATGGCCTCTCTGCTGATAGGTACGTAAGTGGTGTTCTCCTGAGGAGTTGGCTCATCTTTGAGGAAAATATCTCTTAAAGCAAGATACTCATCTGAAACAACAAAGCTTCTAAGCTCATCAACGTTTCCAACATCGAGCTGCTCGAAGATGCCACTAAAGATTCCAAGGACATCAGAAGCATTAGTTAAGCACTCTCTCATGGAAGTTATGGAATCGCTTCCTGAAACTGTGCTCTCAATAGTTGCCAGAAGATCATTGTAGCTTGCAGCATCTGAAACAGAGATTGTAAAAGAAATCTCTGAAGGCGTAGCATATTTAAGGATGACCTCTTTTAATTCATCACTTGGTGAAGCACTGTAAATTGACAAAAGCTCTTTTATAAACGCCTCATACTCCGCATATGAGAACTTGGCACTACCTTCAGTACTACTGACACTGTCAGGTCTGAAAAGTGCATTTACATCATAGCTGTACGCGTCATCAAATACCCTTGAATAAGCGGAATCAAGGAGCCCAATTGCGTCGCTGTTAGTGTTATCTTCAGAAAGGACCTTCTCAATAGCAAGCACAGTACTCATATCAGCCTGCTGGTCATTGATCACCTTGACTGCCTCATTCATGATAACAGCATGATAATTGTCCAAAAGGCCTTCGTTCTCGGTTTCCATGAACCCATTGTATAATGTCTGCTTGGCTGATTCATAGTCATCAATGCTAAGATATGCTCCAGCCATATTGCTATAAGCAGTGACAGAATGGCTGTCTATCTCTATTGCCTCTGCGTATGAATCGATGGCAGCCTGATAATCTGCATCCTGAGAATACTTGTCTCCTGCAGCAATAGCCTTATTGACCTTAACTACCGGAAGATGGTTGTAGATCACATATCCAGCTGTAGCAGCCACAAGCGTGGTTGCAGCTATGATACCGATTCTCCTTAAATTTACTCTGCTTCTTTTCTTTCTTTTTTTCAGTTTTACGTTTCTGCTATAGCTCCTGTCAGAGGTTCTATAGCCTGTAGTTCTTGCAGTACTCAATTCTCTTATCCCTTTAAAAAACAAAAAATAAACCTGTGATAGTATACCACGAAATCATCTTCCATTAAAGCTAAAAATTAAGATTTAATTAACATGTTTCAGGATTGAATAAAACCTTGAAAAAAGCGCACAATCGCCTTTAATTCCTAGACAATGACCGGGCAGAAATATAGAATTATTACAGAAATAAGTACTTTATTATAACAATGGAGGTATAGGTTAATGAAAATTGCTCTTATTAACGAAAACAGCCAGGCTGCCAAGAACGAAATGATCTATAAAGCCCTTAAGAAAGTTGCTGACCAGCACGGCTTTGAAGTATTTAACTACGGTATGTACTCTGCTGACGATGAGGCACAGCTTACATACGTTCAGAACGGTATTCTTGCCTGCGTTCTTTTAAATTCCGGCGCTGCCGACTACGTAGTTACAGGCTGCGGAACTGGTGAAGGTGCAATGCTTGCATGTAACAGCTTCCCAGGCGTTATCTGCGGACACGTAACTGATCCGCTTGACGCTTACACATTCGCTCAGGTTAACGATGGCAATGCGATCGCCATGAACTTTGCTCTTAAGTCAGGCTGGGGCGCAGAGCTCAATCTGGAGTACAGCTTTGAAAAGCTCTTCTCAGAAGAGAGCGGACAGGGTTACCCAAGAGAAAGAGCAGTTCCTGAACAGCGCAACAAAAAGATCCTTGATGAAGTAAGAAAGAAGACCCTTGTACAGGATGTTCCAACCATCTTAAAGAGTCTTGACAAGGACCTTGTAAAGGGTGCCTTTAAGGGTGAGCACTTCCTTGAGTACTTCGATGCCAACTGCAAAGACGATGCTATCAAGGCATGTGTACACGAGATCCTTGGCGCATAATTATATTACCCATTTGGCCATGTTAATGGCATCAAAAAAGCACATTTCATTTGCTTATTGCATTTGAAATGTGCTTTTTAATTACTTACTTTAATGATTTAAATGAATTATTTGCAAAGAGCATATGTGTCTCTTGCAATAGCAAGCTCTTCATTGGTAGGAACTACCATAAGTGTAACCTTGCTGTCATCTCCAGAGATGATCTGCTCTTTTCCACGAACCTTATTGGCCTCTTCGTTCAAAGTAGCTCCAATAAATGATAATCTTTCGCAGATAAGCTTTCTTACAAATCCGCTGTTCTCACCAACACCAGCTGTGAAGCAGATTGCATCTACGCTTCCCATAGCAGCCACATACGCACCAATGTATTTAAGAACTCTGTAAGCAAAAGCATCTACTGCTCTCTTAGCTCCTGCATGGCCCTTTACATAAGCATCCTCAAGGTCTCTAAAGTCAGATGAAAGCTCATCAGAAAGACCGAATACGCCGGATTTCTTGTTGAGGAGATTTGTTACATCTGCAACTGTAGAATTCTCTTTTTTCATAATGAACTCTACAACTGAAGGATCGATATCTCCTGTTCTGGTTCCCATGATAAGTCCTTCAAGAGGAGTAAGACCCATTGATGTATCAACGCACTCTCCGCCCTTAACAGCAGATACAGAAGCGCCGTTTCCAAGGTGGCATACAATAATATTAAGGTCCTTTGCATCTTTACCAAGGATCTCTGCAGCTCTCTTGCTTACATAAGAGTGGCTTGTTCCATGGAATCCATATCTTCTGATACCATACTTCTCATAGTATGAATATGGAAGTCCATAAAGATAAGCCTCCTGTGGCATTGTCTGATGGAATGCTGTGTCAAATACAGCCACCATAGGAACACCTGGCATAGCCTTCTGACAGGCTCTGATACCAATAAGGTTAGCTGGGTTGTGAAGAGGCGCAAGGTCTGAAACCTCTTCAATAGCCTTAATAACTTCATCTGTGATAACAACAGACTTTGTGAACTTCTCTCCGCCGTGAACGATACGATGACCTACAGCTCCGATCTCATCAAGGGATACAACGCCATCTTCCTTGTTGGTAAGAGCCTCAATAACAAGCTCAATTGCTCTGTTATGATCTGGCATTGGAGTTACCTTTGTGATCTTATCTTTTCCGCTTGGAGTGTAGACGATCTGGCTTCCATCAATTCCGATCCTTTCGCAAAGGCCCTTGCAGATAACTGCCTCAGAGTCAGAATCGATAAGCTGAAACTTAAGTGAAGAACTTCCACAGTTGATAACTAAAACTTTCATTTAAATATTCCTCTTTTCCAATTTGAGTATTTCAAAAAACTTCCACCACTATGATACTTTATATTATAATTTAATAACAAGGAAAAAATTGTACAAAAGGTGCTGAAAAATGAAAACAATCGGTATAATTGCTGAGTTTAATCCTTTCCATAACGGCCATAAATACCTCATCGACAAATGCAAAAAAGATCTCCATGCAGACAGAGTCGTTGTGGTCATGAGTGGTGATTACGTTCAGCGGGGAGCACCTGCTATTATCGATAAATTTACAAGAGCAAAGTGCGCCGTAAACCTGGGAGCTGACCTTGTTATTGAGCTTCCAGTCTATTACAGCCTCGGAAGTGCTGAGTATTTTGCAAAGGGCGCAATCTCCATTCTTTCAGGTCTTGGATGCATTGACTATCTTTGCTTTGGCAGTGAATTTCCGGATGTAAATAAGCTTTATGAAATATCTGATATCATTTCAAATGAGCCTCCAGTTTACAAGGATGTTCTGAGCACCTGTTTAAAAGACGGGCTTTCTTTTCCTGCCGCAAGGGCAAAAGCGCTTAACGAGCAGCTTAAAAGCACCTCAAAAGGCTATGATCAGGCAGAATACGAAGATATGTTGTCCTCTCCCAATACCATACTGGGAATTGAATATCTAAGGGCACTTAACAAGAAAAACCGCTTTATAACCCCCTATGCAGTACAGCGCGTTGGCAGGCCTTTCCACAGTGAAGAGCTTGGCAGCATTCCTTCAGCTGCGGGCATAAGAGCAAGGCTCCTTTCAGGTCTTAATGACAGAGTAAAACTTAACGCCCCATTTATCCTTGATGGTGTAATGCCAAGAACTGCCATTGAATCGATCTCCTGTTATGAAGGCAGATTTATGCAAAGTAACGACTACTCTGCTCTTTTGGAGTACAAGCTCATACTTGAAAAAACTGAAGGTTACACCAGATACCTTGATGTCACCAGAGATATTTCCAACAGGATCGTTTCAAATGTAGATCACATTGACGGTTACAGCTCTTTCTGCAACCTCTTAAAAACCAAAAATCTTGTGCATACCAGGATCAGCAGATGTCTTATGCACATTCTTCTTAATATCACAGAAGAAAATATGAAAGAGTACAAGGAAGACGACTTCACTGCCTACGCCAGGGTTCTTGCCCTTAAGTCCGCTTCCTCTGACCTTTTAAAGGTCATAGCTGAAAACGGTTCAATACCTGTTCTCAACAGGCTTAAAGACGCTGACAAGATGCTGTCTCCTCTTCAAAAGAGGTTATTTGATGAAACCCTGACAGCCAGCCAGATATATAACGCACTCTCCTGCAATGGAATTTCTTCAGAATACAGTCTAAAACAGATTGTATTGTGATTATAATGCTTGAAGTATGCCTCTGAACGTAATACCATATATATTAGGTGATTATATCGTCATGGAGGTCGTATGGGCATTCTTAAACTTGAAAAAGGTCAGATACTTCACAAAGCGGGCACTGATGAAGTTAATTCCATTGAAGTCATCATAAAAGGTTCATTAAAAGTATCCAACACAAACACAGATATAACTCTTACAGTAGGTGGTTTTGCCGGAGCTGTTGAAAAACCGGGAAAGCCCTATATCTATACCTATGAAGCTTTAGAGGAGACTGCTGTCTATTCCTATCCATTTGAATCTTTAGACGATATCCCAAACATTATCCGAAGCAATCCAAAGATAGCTCCCATTCTGGCAAGCACTGCTATAAGCAGCGCTTCTTCTGTTTGTGCTGTCTTTGACCAGGAATATGACATTGCCCTTGGTGAATATGAACAGCTTATGGCGGACTACGCTGATTATCCAAGCCTTTGCATTAAGGTTGGCGAGCCCGAAAAGCAATTTCCGGAAATGGATGAAATAATAGCTCCTGAGAAGCCCAGAAGGATCCCTGAGTGGGCAATCAATTATTGCCGAAGTCTAAAAGACAATGAAGCGCCGCTAAAAAAGGTCTTCTATCCCTTAAGCATGGACATAGCTGTTGGAATGGTAATGACTTCTTTTACCATTTACAATGGACTTTCAGAGGATGTTCAGGAAATCAACGCCTATAGAAAAAACCTGAGTAAAAAGGCTACTGCCTTTAGACAGACCATGAAAATGATAAGGGCTAAGCTCGATGACCTTGAGAGATCAGAATCTGGCGGAGAACCAACTACTACCATCGTCAATGCCCTTACAACTATTTTGGCTTACTCTGCTGTTCCACCTGAAACAGCTGCTAAATTCGAAGAACATATATCTGAATTTAAAGCTAACGAAAACAGATATGACTCTTCCGATGAAGCAAGAGCACTTAGAAGAAATATTACCACTACTTTTTATGAGATCTTCACTCCGTGCTTTTTAAAAAGTCTTACAGATGAAAACCTGCCCATAGAGCTCAAGATGTTCTTTATGTTTGGTTTTGTTGATGAAGAACTGGCAGGAGAAAAAAACACTACCATCCTTTGCAACATGGCAAGGTCCTACACTCCTGATCCTGATGGAAATGTTCTTTTATTATATGAATGGCTCAAAAAGATCTATATGCTTGAAGCCGATCCATCCAAGAACGAATTTGATCAGGACTGGCCCACTTACCTAAGGGAGCAGAAAACAAGTGGATCGATAAACGAAGTCCAAATGGAAGCTATGATGAACAATTCCATGAAGCGACTGGAATTTGAGATCCATAATCTCTTTTCCCTTGGTAACAGGATGACCTTTGGAAGAATCTCGTCCTTTGTTCCTGTATTTGATTCCCAAAACGTACTTCGTCCTCTCGATATGGCTTACCTTACATCAAGCAAGGTAAACAGCTACTTCGAAAAGATAAGATCCATTGATTACAGTGTTTTTTGCAGACAGGCTGTATTTTCTGATCCTGAAATTGGGATCACACAGCTCTACTATGACGATGATATAACCCCTTACATGATCTTGATGCCAAATGTAGGAAGCAGAGCAAGTCTCTGGCAGGAAATAGATGGCAAAAACAGAAGAACCAAGGCAAGGATGATCGTATCTATCTTCAACACAGAAAATACTGAAGAGTCAATGATAAAGCTCTTTGGTGAGTTCAGGTGGGAAATGTGCAAGACAGTACAGGGCGTACACTGGAACGATGTCACAGATCCATCCCTTACTTCAATGTACTGCGATTATCTTCAGTTCTTTAAAAAGAACTCTGCCCTGTCTTCTGAGAACAAAGAAAAACTAAGAACAGACCTTAAAAAGTTCTCAAACAACTACAAAAATGTCTTTATTGCCGATTATCTTGCTTATATCAAATTTGAGTCAAACAGTTCACCAAGACTCAATAAAGTTGCAAGAGAAATACTGTTTACATTCTGTCCTTTCTCAAAGGAAGTAAGAGAAAAGCTAGGTGACAATCCGCAGTACACTGAGCTCATAAACCACTACGCAGCTCACATAAACAATGTTGCCAAGCCTGTAAGCAACGCTATACACAAGCTAAAAAAAGATGAGATTGCAGTTCCCGAAGTTCTCACAAGGCAGCTTGAACACCTGCAGAAATAAGAATAGCCCCTGACCTTAAGTCAGGGGCATATTTTTTATGATAAGGAAGTTATCACATCTTTTATGCACTTTAAAGACTCCTGTGCTGTTTCAGGCTTGGTATCTTCTAAAGTAGCATGGATAAAAGGCTTTTTCTCAAGAGCGAATTTTATGATGCTGTCATATTTCATTTCTCCAAATCCGCATCCAACACTCTTTACGCTATCCTCCATAAGTATGGAATCCTTAAGGTGTATCATGGCGATATCCTTCCCCAGAAGGTCTATTGCCTCATCAATAACTTCATATCTGTTTTCATAGTTGTCGGTCCAAAGAAGATTTACAGGATCAAATATTATCTGAAGATTTGGTGACTTGATCCTGTCAAGTACCTCTCTTGCCCTTTTTGCATCGTAAACTATGTGCCTGTACACTGGCTCAATGGCAATTATTACTCCCATACTTTCTGCGCACTTTACAACAGGCTTTAAGCCTGTGATAAAGGTCTCCAAAGCCTCTTTTGAATGGCAGGCCTCCTTGTCATAGGAGTAAGCTTCATTTGGAGCGCCAGTTTCTGTTCCCACCATTCCGCATCCAAGGATGCTGGCAAATCGAAGGTGCGCAAAGTACTTCTCCTGGGTCTTTTTAAGGGCTTCTTTATTGGGATTTGCAAGATTCAGATAGCAGCCAAGAACTGCCACATCCAGGTCAGCCTTTCTGAAAGCATTTCTTAAATACATTGCATAACCGGGATTTAGTGCGTCTGTATCAGCAGTAAAGCCCGGTACCTTTGAAAGAGCTATATGAACACAGTCAAAGCCCTGCTCTTTGATACTTTTAAGTCTGTCTTCAAATGGAATTTCTTTTGTGTCGTGAAATCTTATTCCCAATTGCATCATTTTGTCATCTCCATTCTGTAGAATATTCCTTTTTTATCCATGAGTTCTTTAAAGCTTCCAACCTCAGCAATGGTGCCATTATCTATAACGATTATCTTGTCAGCCTTTTCTATAGTTGCAAGTCTGTGGGCCACAATGAAGGTTGTACATTTGCTTGAAATATGGTCAAGGGCGTAGCTTACTTCTTTTTCTGAGATAGCATCAAGAGCTGATGTAGCCTCATCAAGCAGGATAACCTTTGGATTTCTTATAAGAGCTCTTGCTATAGATATCCTTTGTTTTTGTCCTCCGGATAGCTTATCGCCGTGCTCTCCTACTACAGTATCAAGGCCAGCAGGGAGCTTGTCTATAACGCTTTTAAGTCCGGCTTCTTCTATAACCTGCGAAAGCTTTTCCTCAGATATATCATTAGTTCCATAAAGTATATTATCTCTTATTGTTCCTGAAAAAAGTATAGTGTTCTGAGGAACCACTGCAAGCTGTCTTCTGTAGCTCTGAAGGCTTATGTCTTTTATGTCCCTGCCATCAATAAGAAGCCTTCCACTTGATGGCATTCCAAAGCCAACAAGAAGATTCATGATGGTACTCTTTCCTGCCCCAGACTCGCCCACAAAGGCGACAGTCTCTCCAGGCTCAACGTGGAAAGTAAGCCCTGAAATGATCTCATCCTGGCTGTCAGGGTAAGCATAGCCGATGTTTTCAAAATCAAACTCTCCCTTTAATGGACCAATATCGCTTTTGCCTTCTGTATCTTCAACATAGGGAGATTCCAGTATCTCACCAATACTTGTAACTGACTCAAGGCCCTTTGAAATTATTGGAAGAAGTGTTAAAAGAGATGAAATCTGGCCTACGATCGTTGTAAAGTAGCTCTGATACAGAACAACATCTCCAACCTGAACCTTTCCTGTTACTGATAAAACAGCGGTAAATGTAAGGCACAGAACCTGAGCGATCTGGAAAATAGCCCAGCTGACAGCTCCAAACTGTCCCTGAATGATATCCAGAGAATATCCTGCCTGAGCAATAAGATCCACCTGGGTATCCATCCTGTTTATCTCTTCATTTTCAAGGCCGTGGGCCCTTGTTACAGGAACCAGCTGCACCATCTCCATAACCTTGGCGCTGGTTTCTTCCATCTCTTTCCTAAACTTCTGATTGTGCTTTTTTATCGGTTTTTTGAAGCTAACAACCAAAACAGCAGCGATGGGAACAGTAAACAGGAAAAACAAAAACACAATGATGCTCTTTGAAATTGTTACAGAAAGGGCAACTATTACATTTATAAATATATTGATAAGTGAGACAAAAAGCTGGTCTGAAAGCGTCTCCACGGACTCCACATCCCTTATGATCTTGGACTGAAGTCTTCCTGAGAGCATCTCTTTTTGATGTGGTATGGACAGCACCTGAATCTTATGAACAAGTGCGCTTCTAAGCCCCGCCTCAACTTTCCTTACAGCCCTGCTCCTAAAGTGAATATGAAGCTGGTTCATTGGGACGTTTAGTATCAAAAGAAATACCATCAAAGCAGCATCCAGGGCAATTATCCTGTAAACATTGGGATCAGCATTTGTGACGCTGTTTATGATGTTAGCAGTCACTATTGGAAGAACCCACACAGGGCTGTGCTTAATAATATAAAAGAATGTGGACCAGAAGAAATTGGAATACATTCCTTTATACAGCCCAATAAGTATCATCAAGGGCTTTCCTTTGTGTTTTTCATAGCTTTCAAAATATACTGATGTATCAAGATTAGTATTTGCCATGTTTTATATTAAATCCTCGTACTTTTCATGATGAAAGATTGCTGTAAGTTCATGTGTATCCCTGACTGCATACATGCCAACAAGCGCACCTGTAAATCTCTTGCCCTTTTTAAGTCCCTCATCACAAAGATAATTTACATTCTCAAGTGTTACATGTATCTTTGCAGGACTGGTTTTTCCACTACTCAAGGTACTATATGACAGCACCCTTGTAAAGTAATCCGTATTCATGTTAAAGCAGATTGCTTCTGTATCTTCAGGTATTGCAGCATCACTACTCAAAGTCTTGTCCTGATTGCCAATATGCTCATTTGAGTAAACATAAATGCCGCCTTCTTTTTTCATTATTCCAAACTCGAAAAAAGTATTCTCATCGTAGTAACCTGTTATTCCAGCGCTCTGCCCTTCATGCATTTGCGGAATATCTAAGATAACGCTATATCTGAATTTAAAAGAGGTCTGCCTTCTTAGCACAATATTTCTGCTTTCCACTTTTGAAAGCGCATGTCTGCTACCCCTTATAGCATAGCTTCTTATAGCTGTTCCATTTTCATAAGTCACACTGCATTTAACTGCACCATCTTCAAAAGGTCTTGGTGTCATGTGATCCAAAAATAATCCGCAGGGCGAAATCTCGGACGTGTCCTTATTTTCAGCATCTTCAATTTCTGGAAATGGCTTTTTCTGCATAGCAGACGGTCCCTTAAGATCATTAACTATAGGCCAGCCATCAGGCGTCCAGGTGACAGGATCAAGTGCTGTTTCTCTTCCTAAAACGCTGTATCCATCTCCTATCATCCTGCCGCAAAGATATACCATGTACCATCTGCCGTCGGGAGTATCCACAAGATCCCCATGCCCACATCTTTGAATGGCTGCTGTATCGTCCTTCTGCGTCATTATGGGGTTATAAGGGCAAGGCGTATATTCGCCAAAAAGCTCTTTTGACCTGGAAACTGTCACCCTGTGGCCTGGGCCTGTTCCGCCCTCTGCCTCCAAAAGGTAGTAATAGCCATCCTTTTTATAAAGATGGGGGCCCTCAGGAGCTCTCTTATGGTCCCCATAAAACAAAAGTGTCGCGTCAGATATCTTTTTGGTTGCAGTCTTATCAAGCTCAAATATCCTGGCTCCTCTGTTTAGGAGCATATATCTTTTCCCGTCATCGTCATTAAAAATACTGGGATCGATGCCATCTTCGTCTATGAATACAGGCTCTGTGTAAGGGCCCTGTGGCTTGTCTGAAGATACCACGATCTGGCGCCTGTACACCGGTGGAACATCGTTTAGCCTGTAGGTTGCTGTAATATAAAATCTTCCATCATGGTAAGAAATATCAGGAGCCCAGTAGCCTCGTCCACCTTCCAGCTTATCAAGATAAGCCCACTTTGGATCAGTGATGGCATGACCGATTATTTCCCAATGAACAAGGTCCTTTGAGTGGGATATGGGAATACATGGAAAAAAGATAAAGGAAGAATTTACCATGTAGTAGTCACTTCCAACTCTGCAGATGGAAGGATCCGGGAAAAAGCCTGATCTTATGGGATTTTTGTAAAAGTCCTCATATTTTGCCTCAAATCTATATTCCAGATACTTATCAATCTCTGGAAAACTTTCATGAACAATATCCCAGCAGGTGATAAGGTCCTTGTCTCCCTCAAGAGGGTCCATACCGCACTTTTCTACAAGATATCTGAATAGTTCCAGATTCCCCGACATGGAAGCGTAAAAAAGAACATGTCTGTGGTCACTATCATATTCATTAAGGCTTATCCTTGAGTACTCAACAAGATACCTTACAAGTGGCAAGTCTCCTGTTTTAGCCGCTGCAAAAAACAGGTCGGCATCAATCAGGTTAGGGTCATCTATAAGGATCTGCCTTACTTTCCCCAGGTCCTTTTCATCAATATATGAAGCAAGTCTTTTCTTTTGGAATTGTTCCATATTTCCCCCGAAAGCTCTTTACAATTCATTTACAGTCACATAGTGAAAATCAGCAAAGCCTGGATCCTTACCTGCATTTTTTGAAAGTGCAAATATGCCGATCTTGGCGCCTACCCAGGTGTGATCTAATGGTTCAAAGTTCACAGAAAGGTCCTTTAAGCTGCCATCAGGCAGGACCAGCTCCATGGATAGATGAGGATTCTTTCCGCCGTATGGAACATTTACATCCTGATAGTAAAGGTCCACTCCGCTTACTTCTTCATCATATCCAAATCTCATCCTGATACTTATATCTTCAGGATCCTGAAGAACATCTTTAAGTGCAAAAGAGCTAAGGACTTCTTCTTTTTTATCACTGTCGCCGCCAAAGGACTTTGCAACCTTAAGCTCAAGATCGCCATTTGTTCTTTCGACATAGGCTGTGATATACTGCCCTCCTGTCATGCACACCCCTGCCCTGTCTCCATCCTTAAGTCCTGAGATACTAAAGCTTATGTCACAGTCAAAAAGCGGATATATTATCTTCTGAGTAAGAACATTTGAACTTTTCCAAATGACTGGCTCACTATCCTTTGAAAGATTAAGAGCATACAGACGAAGCCCATTTTCTTTATCAGTCTTCCCATAAAAAGAGCTATTGTGGTTTCCAAGCCACTGCCACATAAGTCCATATTTTCCGCCTTCAAAGTCATCTGATGAAGATAGATATGTCCTCTCATAGCCAGCATCTCTTTTCACAGGAATATCCATCTCATAAACCGGTTCTCCGCAGCCGGTTCCAGTTTTATCGTCTCCAACTACCGGCCATTCATCCTTCCAGGAAACCGGCTGAAGGTGGCATATCCTGCCGTAGAGACCTCTGTCCTGAAAATGCAGGAAATACTCTTTCCCATCCTCAGTATCTACAAGGGCTCCCTGATGAGGTCCATTTATAACGCTGCCGCCCTGGTCTAATACTGTCCTTATCTCGTAAGGGCCATGAATATCACGGCTTCTAAGCACAACCTGGTATCCAGGTCTTACACCTCCCGCTGGAGCCCAGATATAATAATATCCATCTCTTTTATAGATCTTGGGGCCTTCAATTGTAACTGCAGGATGTTTTGGGTCATTACCATCAAAAATGAAATGATCTTCTGAAATAGCTTTAAGTCCATCAGGACTCATTTCAAAGATTCCAAGAATGCTCTTAAACCCGATCCTGCTCTTAGCATAGCCATGTACAATATAGGCTTTTCCATCATCATCCCAGAAGGGACAGGGATCTATAAGTCCCTTTCCCGTAAGAACGCAAACCGGCTCATCCCACTTACCAAGGGGATCTTTAGTTCTTACTACGTAGTAGCCTTCGTCAGGCATTCCATAGTAAATATAAAACATATCGTCATGAAATCTTATTGCCGGAGCCCAGACTCCTTCCGAATGCCTTGGGATATCATATCTTTCCTCTTTGATGTTATCCAGTGCATAATTGACAATCTCCCAGTTTACCAGGTCTTTTGATATAAGGATTGGAAGGCCTGGTGTGTAGTTGAAGCTACTGGCAGTCATGTAAAAAGTATCACCGACTCTTATTACGTCAGGGTCGCTGTAATCTGCAAAAAGCACAGGATTTCTAAATCTGCCATTTCCAAGATCTGATAATCTCATATTCCTACCACCTTAACCATTTGTTTCTATGTTCATGGAACCATCAAGAATAACCTTATCCGCAATAAGGCTCTCATAGTGGTCTCCAAGATCCACAAGTCCCTTTGCTATCATTCCCGCATACAGCATTGCTCCCTCGTACTTAAGATGGGAATTGTCAGTAAGTCCTTCAGGAGCCCACTTAGCTTCACCTTCTTTAAGATTCATGTAGTACTTTCTGGATTCTTCATCTCCGCATTTTTCAAGAAAGCTTCGGCTCATAGTAAAAAGATCCACCACCGGGACATTAAACTTTTCTCCAGCCTCCTTCATACCCTTTACGTACTCTGTATGCTCTGAAGGCTTAAGCTTTCCCTCTTCATCAAAGAGCCTTCTCTCAACAGATGTAATAAACACTGGATATGCTTTCTTATTTCTCGCTACATTTACAAATTTCCCAAGATTTACGATAAACTCACCGTGGGGGTCAGTGTATCTTGTGGGGTCTTTTATCTTTTCATCATTGTGGCCAAACTGGATAAAAAGGTAATCACCTTCAGTTATGTCATTGTAAATAGCAGATAGCCTACTCTCATCAATAAAGCTCTTGGTGCTCCTGCCGTTGACTGCATGGTTTACTATGACCACATCTTCTTTTGTGTATCTGTCAAAAGCCTGAGCAATTCCAGTCTGAGGATATGTATTAAACTTATTGCAGGCAACTGTTGAATCTCCTGCCCAGAAAATATGTCTCATAACAAACTCCTAAATTACATCTTTTCAAAATAATAGCCGCTTAGGTACCTAAGCGGCTTATCATTTAAATTGACAATTACTCTTTTACAGCACCAACATTAACACCCTTTACAAAGTACTTCTGAAGGAAAGGATACAGAAGCATGAAAGGAAGAATTGCACAAACGATAGCTGAGTAATAGAGAGTACTCTGAGATACCTTATATGCCGTCGTTGGCGTGTCACCATCCATGACCATAACTCTCAGGATATACTGGAAGTTAACCTGATCACGGTTTGTAATATAAATCTGAACTGTTGAATAGTCGTTCCATACTGTTACAGCAAACATAAGTCCGATTGATGCAAGAGCTGCCTTTGAAAGAGGAAGCACGATCCTGAAGAAGATTCCCATTGGAGAACATCCATCAATCTTTGCTGCTTCAAACAGTGATCCCGGAATACCTTCAAAGAAGTTTCTCATAAGAACCAGGTTATAAACATTCATACCGTGTTTTACAACCAGGATCCACATCTTGTTAACAAGACCAAGCTGTTTCATAACCAGGTACTCAGGGATCATACCACCTGAGAAGATCATTGTGAAAAGAAGGAAATACGCAAGGGCATTTCTTCCTGGCATATCATACTGAGAAAGTACATAGCCTCCCAAAGTACTCATTACAAGTCCAAGGAGTGTTCCAAGGATAGTTGTAACAACTGAGTTTACAAATGGCTGATAAAGCTTGGATGTATGGATAATAGTACGATATCCGTCTAAAGTAGGCTCATTTGGGAACAGCTGGAATTTGTAAACACCAACTGCGTTAAAGGAATCAACTACTACCTTCCAGATAGGAACAAGTACTATAAGTCCGATCAAAATAAATACTATGTAGTTTACTATGTCAAATGCATCGGTCTTTTTCTTACGACCAGCTGCAAATTCTACTCTTTTTGCCATCGTCAGCCTCCTTAAATGATTCCATGTCCGCGTACTTTCTTACTAGCTCTGTTGCAGATAAGAACAAGTGCGCATCCTACAATTGATTTGAAAAGACCAACCGCAGTTGAATAACCATAGTTTGGAATAGCTGTCATAAAGGTCTTACGGTAGATGTATGTAGAGATAACGTCAGATACCTCAAATACACGGTTATTGTACATAACGAATACTGACTCAAACAGGTTAAGAACCTTAGCAAGGTTGAGGATCAGTACGATGATGATGGTATTTAAAAGTTCAGGAACTGTTACATACCAGATCTTCTGAAGTCTTGTAGCACCGTCAATATCAGCTGCCTCGTAAAGCTCAGGATTGATACCTGAAAGAGTTGCCAGGAAGATGACAGTTCCCCAACCGGTTTCCTTCCAAATATTTACAAGGTAGTAAACAGGTCTCCAAAGAGCTGTCTCGTGCATGAAGTCGATGCTCTCTTTTATCCATCCCCAGTTCTTCAAAGTCTCATTAACAAAACCTGTTGAAGATGTGGAAAGGAACAGTGTGAAGATAGCAGCTGTAACTGTCCATGACATAAAGTGAGGAAGGTAGATAACTGTTTGCAATACCTTTTTAGCAAACAGATTTGCCATCTCATTGATGAATACAGAAACAATTACGGCAGTACCTGTAGTTATCAGGAGCTTTATAATAGACAACTCCAATGTATTGATAAAGGCCTTCCAGAAGTCTGCATCCGAAAACATCTTGGTAAAGTGCTTAAGGCCAACGAATTCAATTTTCTTTAAGGTGTAGTCATAGAAAGCATATCTAACACCCAGCATAGGCCAATAGTAAACTATCAGCACATAAATCAGTACAGGAAGAAACATCAAATAGAAGCCTCTGTGGTTCCAGATTCTCATTCCAAGTGGTTTCTTATTGAGAGTTTGCCCTGTGGACGTAACCTTTTGTGTTTTACTCATTCTCTTGCCCCATTCATTTTTGAACTTGGATTTTTGTTTGTTGATTGTTTGTTGATCGTAAAGCGAAAAAAGATTTTTAGTTCTACATGGGCACCGCTGCTGCGGTGCCCACATAGTTTATAAGAAATTTTTAAGAAAGAACAAAAAACAGAAATTACTCAGCGCTGTTGAGCTCTTCAAGAATTGTGTTGATTGTATCGCCCCACTTTGACTGGTAGTCAGCGATTGCATCCTCTGCTGTCATCTTGCCAGCTACTACGTTGTTAAGGTATGTTGTCTTGTCTGTTGCAAGATCAGCCTCAACCTCTGTAAGTGTCTCTGATGAAGGAGACTGAGGTGCGTCTACACAGTTCTCTGTGAAGAACTTGTTGCCTGCTGTTACAAGTGGATCGCTATCAACGAAGCCGTTTGTAAGAGGTGCAATTACAAGTACTGGATCGAGGTGATTCTTCTTCCATACAGCGTTAGGATCGTTAGGAGACTGCTTAAGGTGGAACTCACCCTCTGCATACTCGTAATCCTTCTTCTTCTCAGGATCATCAGGGTTAGTTGTGAATGACTCAGCGTGTGTTGACCAGTGAACATCCTCAGCACCATATGTCCAAAGTGTCTGAACCTTGTCGCCGTCAAGCATTGTCTCGATAAGTGCATCGAAGATAGCCTGCTCACGAGCGTCGTTTCCGTCGCCGTCATCTGTGATTACCCATACAGGAGCCTCACGGTTGAGGTATCCGCCCCATGTATCCTTGATCTCCTTGATAGGAGGAAGCTGAACGAGTCTGTCATCACCAAGATCTGAATCTACGTCGTTCTTGTCAAGGTTATCTGTAAGTGTTCTAAGCCATGTTCCAGCCCAGTATGTGAATACACCTTCAGATGTTGTCTGGTCGTTTGAGAACCATTTCTCACGAGCAACCTTAGTTGTTGCTTCCTCTGTATCCTTATCGATTACGCCATCAGCGTAGCCCTGTGCAAGTCTGTTAAGAGCATCGATTGTAGCCTGCTCCTGGAAGCCGTCAACCCACTGTCCATCCTTCTGATAGATTGCTGGGTATGCGCCCTGCCAGAACTCTGGCATGTAGTTGATGTATGGAGCCTCGTCAAGCTTACCAAAGCCTGCTGCGATAACACCTGTCTGGCCATCCTTTGTGAATGCCTTAAGCATGTTGTAATAGTCATCGAATGTCTTGATGTCTTCAATCTTAAGACCAGCTGCATCAAGCCATGACTGCTTAACATAAGTAACACATCCGTTACCATATGTAGGAGCAAATGCATAAAGCTCGCCGTTTGCTGTCTTCATGTTCTCATTGATTGAAGGAAGTGTAATCCTTGACTGGAACTCAGCGTTCTCATAAGCGTCTGCCATGTTCCAAAGGATTCCTGTTGTCTGATACTGCTTGTACATTGTTGCACTCATGATAAGAGCATCAGGATACTGTCCATCACCAGGCTGACCTGTTGTAAGGAGCTGAGCTACGTTGTCCTTGTAGCCAGAGTGCTCAGGCTGGTTGATGTGAAGTTTGATGTCATGTCCGAGCTTCTCTGATACAGCTGCTTCCCACTGCTCAACGAATGCGTCCTGTCCGTTGTCAACGTTAGCTGTAAGAGTTCCGTCTACTGTGATGTAGAGGTCTGTAAGCTCGTAGTCCTCTGCTGCAGCGTCTGCTGTCTCTGTAGCAGCAGCATCACCTGACTGAGCTGAAGTGTCAGATGACTGTGTGTCTGTGCTTCCTGTGTCTGTGCTTCCTGTGTCAGCTGCAGATCCGCAAGCTGCTAAAGAAGCTACCATTGCTGTTGAAAGAAGTAATGATAAGACTTTCTTTTTCATTGTAATTCGTTTCCTCCCTATGAATTAGTTTTGAAAGAAAAATGTAAGCGTTTTCACTTACCTATGTACGTACTGTATCATGTCTTAAAACCCTTTGCAAGTACGAATTTTGTAGGATTTGTAACAATCTTGTCATCATTTTCCCACAAATGCCGTTTTTAAGGCATTTTAGAAAGCTCTTACATATCAAAAATTAACAATAAATTTTTAATAAACTATGTCTAAAATCCAAAAATCACAAAAAAATGACCAACAGTTACCAAAACTTCATAGGATCCTGTTGGTCAATATGTACATATGGGTAGTTGTCTTTTATAAGATTTGTCAAGGGGCTTTTTACAGAGTTACACCCCTCTTCCAAATTGCCATGTCATGGAAGCCTGCAATTTCACTCTTAAGCTTCTCTCCTGATGCTGTTCTTACAATTTTTTCAAAGAGTTCATCTGTAAGCTCTTCGAATGTTCTTCCGTCCAGTATCTGTCCGGCACAAAAGTCGATCCAGCCTGACTTTTTTGATGCAATTGTGTTATTACTTGCAATTTTCATAGTAGGAACCGGGCAGGCAAAAGGTGTTCCTCTACCTGTGGTAAATAAAACAATCTGGGCACCTGCACTGGCAAGAGCTGTTGCTGCGCAGAGATCGTTGCCTGGAGCACAAAGAAGGTTAAGACCTGTTACGTCAGTTCTCTCTCCATATTCCATGACATTCATTACCGGATAGTCACCAGATTTCTGTGTGCAGCCAAGGGACTTATCCTCAAGGGTTGTAATACCGCCTGCCTTGTTTCCAGGAGAAGGATTCTCGTAAATAGGCTCTCCCTGCTTGGTAAAGTATTCCTTGAAGCCATTTATCATATTTACAGTGTCATTAAATGTCTTTTCATCCTTACACCTGTTCATAAGGATTGTTTCAGCACCAAACATCTCAGGAACTTCTGTAAGTATTGATGTTCCACCATACTCAATGATCCTGTCGGAGATGCGGCCAATAAGCGGATTAGCTGTAATTCCTGAAAATCCATCACTTCCTCCGCACTTAAGTCCAATAACAAGCTTAGAAAGGTCAGCATCCTGCCTTTCATCCCTGGAAGCCTCTTCGATCAGCTCCTTAAGAAGGTTCATTCCATCTTCCATTTCATCGTCGGATTTCTGGCACACAAGGAACTTAACCCTCTTCTCATCATAGCTACCTATATAAGGCATCAGCACATCGATGTTGCTGTTTTCACAGCCAAGTCCCAGAACCAGTACTCCGCCTGCATTTGGATGATTGATCAGATCTGAAAGGATCGTTCTTGTATGCTCCTGGTCGTCTCCAGTCTGAGAACAGCCGTAGTTGTGTGTAAATGCTACAACTTCATCTACACTTCCCTTGATGCAGGCATTGGCTTCCTTGGCAAGGGCTGTAGCTATGTTGTTTACACATCCAACTGTTGGAATGATCCAGATCTCGTTTCTAATACCAACCTTGCCATTTGACCTTACAAATCCCTTAAAGGTTCCCTTTTTAGTTGCCATCTGGGATATTTTCTTTTCAATATCAGCTGTATCCGGATTGTACTTGTAATCAAGGATACCCTCAAGATTGGTCTTGATATCGTGGGTATGCACCCATCTTCCCACAGTGATATCCTCTGTGGCATGGCCAATAGCATAGCCGTATTTAATTATATCTGAACCGCTTTTGATATCCTTTATGGCGATCTTGTGGCCTGCAGGAATGTCATCTGCTGCAGTTACTGTCTCGCTGCCTGAAATATTTAAGCTCTCACCTTTTTTTACCTCTTCAAGACATACAACAACATTGTCCTGTGGATGGATCTGTAAAAATCTACTCATATAACCTACCCCTTCTAAAACAAAAAAACTCGATTAGCTGTAAGCGTTTACAATAAAATCATATATTCAATGTGTCGCCAAGTCAACGAATTTTTCTATTGTATTTGGCTCTGGGCTCTTGTATAATACAATTTGAAAAAAATATGAAAATGCTTTCATAAATATATTATGTGGAGGGTATAGCAATGAAAAAATTTATGGACAGAGATTTTCTTCTACAGACAGAAGCTGCCAAGGTTTTGTACCATGATTATTCAGAGAACATGCCAATCCTTGACTACCACTGTCACATCAGTCCTAAGGAAATAGCTGAGGATCGTCATTTTGACACCATAACTCAGGTTTGGCTCGGGGGAGACCATTACAAGTGGCGTCTTATGCGTGCATTTGGCCTTGATGAAAAGTACATGACAGGCGATGCTTCTGATAAAGAGAAGTTCCTTATGTTTGCAAAGTGCCTTGAGAAGGCTGTTGGTAATCCTCTTTACCACTGGGCACACCTTGAGCTTCGCAAGTATTTTGGATATGAAGGCGTTCTTAATTCCAGAACAGCTGAGGAAGTTTATGAGCTTTGCAACAAAGTTCTTCAGTCTCCTGATATGAGCGTAAGAAAGCTCATAAAGATGTCTAATGTAACTCTTATCTGCACAACAGATGATCCTGTTGATACCCTTGAGTGGCACGACAAGATCAAGGCTGATACTTCTTTTGATGTTAAGGTTCTTCCAGCATGGAGACCTGACAAAGCCAAGAACATTTCAAAGCCTGAATTCACATCATATATCAAGACTCTTTCAGAAGTAAGTGGTGTAAATATTGACTCTTTTGACGCCCTTAAGAAGGCTCTCAGAGTAAGACTTGATTACTTCGCTGAAAAAGGCTGCAACGTAACAGACCATGCTCTTGAGTATGTTATGTACCGCCCTGCTTCTGACGATGAGATCGAAGCAATCTTTAAAAAGAGACTTTCTGGAGAGGCACTCTCTTATGAAGAAGATTTGAAATTCCAGACAGCATTTATGCTCTTTGAAGGTGAAGAAATCTCAAAGAGAGACTGGGTAATGCAGCTTCACTTTGGTTGTAAAAGAGACAACAACACTCCTATGTACGAAAAGCTCGGTCCTGACACAGGATTCGATACAATTGATGCTTACTATCCAATGGGTGAGCTTGCTGATTTCCTTGATGCACTCCACAAAAAAGGTTCTCTTCCTAAGACTATCCTTTACAGCCTTAACCCTAACGATAACAAGATCATCAACACTACCCTTAACGCATTTAATGAGGCTCCAACAGTTGCCAAGATTCAGCAGGGAAGCGCATGGTGGTTCAATGATACCAAACTTGGTATGGAACAGCAGCTTGAGTGCGTAGCTGAGTCCGGTAACCTCTCAGGTTTTGTTGGAATGCTGACTGATTCAAGAAGCTTTACATCTTACACAAGACACGACTACTTCAGAAGGATCCTTTGCAATTACCTTGGATCTCTTGTTGAAAATGGTGAGTTCCCAGAGGAAGAGCTTCCTGTTCTTGGTGAGATCGTAAAAGATATTTCATACAACAACGCAGTAAGATACTTCAAATTCCCATTAGAAACGAGATAATTTATGAGCAATCAGATGACTATCTATGACATTTCTAAAAAGGCTGGTGTTTCAATTGCCACAGTCTCCCGTGTACTTAACGGAAGCGCCAATGTTAAACCCAAGACCCGTAAGAAAGTCATGGACATTATTGAGCAATATGGATATAAGCCCAATGCATTCGCAAGAGGACTTGGTCTTAATTCAATGAAGACCATTGGTATTCTCTGCGCTGATGCATCCGATCTTTATCTTGCCAAGGCTATTTATTTTATCGAGCAGAACCTTCGCGAGAATGGTTACCACTCTGTCCTTGGATGCACAGGATACGAGCTCTCCGGAAAAAAAGAGTCCTTAAATCTCCTATTGTCTCAGCATGTTGATGCTGTAGTAATGATCGGCTCAAACTTTATCCTGAATAATCCTGAAGACAACCAGTATGTCAGGGATGCAGCAAGCCAGGTGCCAATTATGCTGCTTAATGCTGACTTTGACTGCAACAATGTCTACTGCACTCTCTGTGATGACTACAAGGCCACTCAGGATGCAACTGAGCAGATGCTTCTTAGCGGAGTTAAGAATATCCTTTATCTCTATAACTCCAATTCATATTCAGGACTTAAAAAGCTTGCAGGCTATCAGAATGCTCTTTTAACACATGACATTTCTCTAAAAAAAGAGCTGATGCAGTGCTTTAAAGGAAGTCACGAGGACATTGATGGTGTTAAGAGCTTTGTGGAAGCCATCACCAAGAAGGGCGTTAAGTTTGATGGAATCGTAACAAGCGATGATTTCCTTGCGATTGGAGCAATGAACTATGCAAGGACCAATCATATCAAGGTTCCTTCAGAGCTTCAGATTGTTGGCTACAACAACTCAATTTTGGCCCATTGCTCAGAGCCAGAGCTATCTTCCATAGACAACAGGCTTGAAGATATGTGCATACAGCTTGTTAAGACTCTGATCGGTACACTCTCTCAGAATGAGATGCCTCAAAAGACTATTTTTTCAGGCGAACTTATTAAGAGAGGATCAACCAGTTTTTAATAACATAA
>NZ_JAGAYD010000107.1 GCF_017940685.1 Butyrivibrio sp.
GGCAACAGTTAGCTTTCCATTTCCATCTATGGTTGTGTCAGCAGACTGATTGCCATAGATCGACCATGTAACTGATGGGTCATATCCATTGCCACCAGATACACTTGCATCAAACTGATAGCTCTTTCCCGCAGGAATAGTAACTGATCCTGGCATAACATCAACACTTGTGATGAAAGGTGTCACATCCTTCACAGTTACGGTGACATCTACTCTTGCTGTGTGATGACGTCTTATGTCATTAGCTGAAAAGAAAATATAGCTTGCCACATAGCTTCCTGGCTTGATTCCCTCATATGTTGAAATTGAAAACGTAACTGTCTCATTGGGATCCATATTAAGATCAGGACTTATATATCCAATATCAAAGGCAGTATTTGGATCAACTTCCTCCCAGGTAAGCGGGAAAGAAGTCTGTCCCACATTTACTATAGAAAACTGCTTGGCAGGTACTGTATCTCCTGCATATACTGTTCCAAAGCTTATGCTTGGTGTATAGCATATGAGATTGTAGTCAAAAGGATCTGGCTCATATGCTGGTGGTTCTGGGGCTGGTTCAGGTTCTGACTGCAGGATAACCTCTGGAGTAACGTCTTCTTCATAGTTTTCTTCATAGTTATCTTCTACATCCTGATTTTCCTCAGCATATACCTTTCCAATCTGCACTGCAGTTATGCTGGAAAGCACGATACATCCAGCAAGAAGCGCCGCACACACTTTTAGAAAGATGTTTTTCATTTTTAATTCCCCCTCTCAAAGAAAAACTGCAATTAAATTTCAGTCCTAATTCACATTACCATTCTTTTTTGCACTAATGTTGGAAAAGTGCGAAAATTTAAATAAATTTAATAATATGATATTCTATCTTTAGATTTATACGATTCCACATGCGAAGAGGCAAAAGATTTGTATATAAATATTAAAAAACACATCCTTTCAAACACAATACTCAGCGTTGCTGTAGTCAAGATCGTAGCTGCCCTCTGTGAAGGAATCTTGCGGGCACTCCTTGAAAGAAGCGACCTCTCCACCCCAGACATGCTTGATATATGGCTCTGGCGTGCACAGATGGCAAGCTCAATGATCCAGATAGTGGTTATACTGTATCTTTTCTACAGATCCTGGAAGGTTTTAAACCACTACATGAAACTGGTTCCCAAGGAAGACCAGCAGGGTATGGGAGAGCTGCAAAAGGAATACTTTGGAAAGAACAAGCTTGCTTCCCTTTCTGTATCATCAGTAAACAGACTACTGCAGCTGTGGGCAGTTATCTTCATAGGGGCAGAGCTTATCTACGACTTCACCTCCATCATGTACCGCCGCTTTATCGGAATGCTCATTGATGCTCTATCATCAGGAACCGGAATGAGCGATGGAACCTTTGTAATGCTCTACAATATGACCCACGGTTTTAAGTATCTGGAGATCTTATCAGCGATCTTACTTGGTGTTGTAATGACAGGAATTTTCCTTAATGACAGATACCTTAAGATAGCCACAGTGGTGATCCTTTTACTGTTCCTTATAGCCTTTGCAGTAATGCAGATGCAGACAGTATATCTGATGGGCAGAGAGATCGGTATTGTATGGACCTCCATCATCTACCACATAACAGAGACAGTCGGACTCATTGTTCTTTCAAGATACCTTGCAAAAAGATATAGAGGACTGTAAATAAAAAAGCCGCATCGGCGATACCGATGCGGCTTATATATTGTTCAGAACATTACTCGATTGTAAGGATATCTACAAAACCTGTTACCTCGAAGATCTCCTGGATCTCTTCGTTAACATTCTTGATAACCATGCTGCCCTGCTTGTTCATAACCTTCTGAGCTGAAAGAAGAACACGAAGACCTGCAGATGAGATATACTCAAGCTTTTCAAAGTTGAACTCAAGCTTAGCGATACCATCGAGGGCTGTCTTTAGCTCATCATCAAGCTGTGGAGCTGTTGTTGTATCAAGTCTTCCCTCAAGAGCGATTGTAAGTTCGTTTCCATTAGCAGTTTTGTTGATTGTCATTTAGTCCACCTCTTTCATTTATTATTTGATATCACATACGATTGTCATGTCGATCCTGTTGCCCTTGACACCAACAAGTACGTCCTTGGCAAGACTTGCCACGATTGACTTCTCAAGTTCGTCCCAAGCCTGCTTAACTTCTTCACCACCGTCGATGTTTTCTTTAAGAGCATCTCTGTACTCGTAAAGGGACCACATGATTCCAGAATCTGCCATTCCCTCTACTCCGTTGTACATACCCATTGTACCATAATTGACAAATCCGCCGCCATACTCCTGCTGAAGTTTCATGACATTGCTGTAATTAAGAAGACCATTTTCGATGATGTCTCCTACCTTGCCCATGAAGCCCTTAACAAGAGTGTTCTCCTTCTGAGAAGCAACTCCAAGAAGTCCTTCCTTCTTGTCCTGGCTCATCTCTGTCTTACCAGATACTCTGATGCAGCACTCGTGGTTATACTTCTCAAACCAGATAGCTGCGTGGTAATCAGCAGTAAGAGCCTTGAGCATTCCCACAGTCTCTTCAAAGAGAAGCTTCATATGAATGGCATCCTTTGGCTTAAGGTCAAGATCCTCTAAAAGTTCATCAACCTTATTGAAGGACTGGATGTCATTCTTTTTACTGCTGTCTATAAATGTAAATGGAGTGATAGCCTGTGGAACTCTTGATCCAACTGTGCTAAGGGCCTCTGAGAAGTCCTTGGTCACTACCATTTTCACATTGCTCTTGTCCACATAAACATCTATATCGTCTGCAAGCTTGGCAACAAGTGATCTCTCAAGATCATCCCATGCTTCCTGAGAATATGGATCCTGCTCTCTCTTGGTGTAAACCTCCTGGAGATAATCCTTTAAGTTCCACTCCTCGTCGTCAATTCCCTGCATAAGGAACATTGACTTTAATACTCCAAAGAAACCTTTCTCGCTGCTGTTCTCACCTGAGCTTGAAACAGAAATAAGCTCCTGCTGCTTAGCCTTGTCCATATGATTTTCTGCTGAGAGATATATCCTGGTTACTCTGCTTGTTCCCTCAAGCCAGAAATCCATGATACCTAAACCGATAATGGATTTCGCAAGCCTTAAAACTTCCTCACACAAAAGCTTAAGTCTTAGCTGATCCTTTTCCTTAAGGCCCACATCAAAGATGTAATCATCGATCAGCTGATTAGCGCCTTCTAGTTTTGCTTCTACGTCAGCAATTTTTATATGACTTGTCTCTACGTATCGCATATTCCCTCCTCATATATCGTTATAACAATCATGATATCACATTTTAGTGCACAAGTGCATTAGCAATATCTTTTTGCATATCAATAGCAGCAGCTCTTGCAGCATCGCCAACTTTGCCATCTGCAAACTGCTTGTAATTATCGCTCTTCCAGGCAGCAATTATGCCCCTTGAGGAATTGACGATAGCTCCAAGGCCATCCTTGTTAAAGAAGTGAACAAGGTCTTTTCCCTTGCCGCCCTGAGCGCCGTAGCCAGGAACAAGAATGTAGGCATGGGGCATGATCTGTCTGAGAGCCTTGCCCATCTCTGGATAGGTTGCGCCAACAACCGCACCAACATTACTGTAGGAACCATCCATAGAATCAAGCCCCCACTTTTCTACCTGCTCTCCAACGATCTCATAGAGTGGACGACCATCGATGAGCCTGTCCTGGAACTCTCCGCTTGAAGGATTAGAAGTCTTAACAAGTACAAAAATACCCTTGTCCTCTTTGTTGCACACATCGATAAATGGCTTAACTCCGTCAGATCCAAGATAAGGATTGACTGTAGCAAAATCCTCATCAAATCCCCTGAAGATCTCGCCTTCAATTGTTACGCTTCCAAGGTGTCCAACTGCGTAAGACTCTGAAGTCGAGCCAATATCGCCTCTTTTGATGTCTCCGATAACAATAAGACCTTTTTCTTTACAGTACTCCACAGTCTTTTTAAAGGTGATAAGTCCCGGAATGCCAAGCTCTTCATACATGGCGATCTGAGGCTTAACTGCAGGAACAATATCGTAGATACTGTCGATGATCTCCTTGTTGAACTGCCAGAAGGCTTCAGCTGCTCCCTCCAGATTTTTGCCTTTTTCTTCAAAGCACCTTTCCTTTACTGCGTCCGGAATAAAAGAGAGCTTTGGGTCCAGTCCCACCACAATAGGTGCGCCTGTTTTTTCAATCTTGTCGATCAGTTTGGAAATCATTTTAAGTCTACCTTCCTTGATGTTTTTATCTGTTCTTCCTTGCATCCATAAGCAAAAAGAATTCATCTATAGCTCCAATGAGCTTTTCTTTTGGCATGGATTTTAGAAGATACTTAGCTGATTTAAGGGAAACTACCCTCATTACTGACTCTTTGTCGTCCTTGGCTGTAAGGAAAATAACCGGAATGCTCTTGAGTTTACTGTGATCCCTCATGGCCTTAAGTATATCAGGTCCGCTCATGACAGGCATTTCATAGTCAAGAAGAACCAGATCCACATGGGTCTGCTCAAGAAAAGTCAGTGCGATCTTGCCTGAACTTGCCATATACACGTGGTATTTTACTGACAGCCAGGTCTTCATCATTCGGAGCATTGCCCCATCATCATCTACGATAAGCACCTTTTTCCTAAGGCTCTCATCCACAGCGCTGTAATCAACCACCATATCCAGATGGTCAGTCAAAAGCTTAACATCCAGTGGTCTTAGATATGTTTCCTGTATTTTTTCTTTTGCGATAAAGGAAGTAGCCAGTGTCAGCTCTTCATTATTGCCTATGAGGTACAAAAGAAATCTCTCTGAATCAATATGTTCATTTAGATATTTAAAAAGCGGGATGTTGTCCGCTGTAAGATCTCCCAAATAGAGAATATAGATTTCCGGTCTGCCCTGCATGTTGTCAATAGCATCTGGAAAGGGCATAGCCGTTTCAACCTTATAATCGCTTTTTTGAAGTCACACTGCTATAGCGTTTATCATAAAGCTCTTTTGCACGCCAATCAGTAATACTCTCTTGTCCATCAAATAACCTCTTTGCACAAAAATTCTGCGTCATCATATTTCACAATACATTTAAAAGTCCATCTCTGTCAACTGCCGCAAGAAGCCGCTTAACTTCAAGGAATTTGTTCTTGTAATCAGCAGGGATCCTGTAGCCTTCAAGCATGGCCACAATGTCATCAGCGCTGTCAAAGAAAGACCCTGAAACAAATTCTTTTATGGAGGCAAATGCCCCCTCAAGCTCCTCCGGGCTTATAAGCGGTTTGCCATCGTCATCTTCTGTAAAAAGAACCTCCAGTTTTTTAGAATAGCTCCTATACAGGCTCAGAAGTCCAGGAGTCAGCATCTCGATCTCGTCTATATCTCCGCCATTTCCGCAGGCTTCCAGATATTCTGCCTTCTCAGAAAGGTCCAAAGCACCAATTGCTCTGGCTGAGCTCTTAAGTCCGTGAACATAGATGGTGTAATCCCTGATGTTCTTTTCCACCTCGTACCTTTCTATGAGCCCTGCTCTTTCGTCGATGGACAACCAGAAATCACGCATAACATCCCTTGCCGCCACAGCAGAGCCGCACCTTTCTATGGCTGAGTTCACGTCGATTCCATTGATCTTTAAAAGTTCCTGCATCACTTCTTTTTCTTTTGATCCATCAGACTCTTCATCGTCTACATAATCCGTGTCACCAGGCCTTGAAACCTTATCCTCAGGAAGATAAGAAAGGATCATCTCCTCGAGCTTTAATGGATCAACAGGCTTTGACATATAGTTGGTAAAGCCCTCTCTGAAATACATTTCACGAGAGCCTGATATAGCGTTGGCAGTCAGGGCGATCACAGGCGTGTCACTGTTTGGATTATCTTCTATTTCCTGCATTGCATGGAAGGTCTGGATACCATCCATCTCAGGCATCCTGTGGTCAAGAAAGATAATGTCATACTTAGTTTGTTTTATAAGGTCAAGGGCATCCATTCCGCTGGTCGCAGTGTCAATCTGCATTTTGGTCTGTTTAAGAAGCCCCTCAATAACAGTAAGGTTTGTCCTTGTGTCATCCACAACCAGGAGCCTTGCCCTCTCTGCATGAAAGCTCTCCCTGTAGCCATGGACTTCTTTTTGTGATTCCTTAACTTTCTTGGCAAAGTCGCCAACCTTGTCCCAGTTTACTACCTTTTGTCTTATTACAAAAGAAAATACGCTGCCTTTACCATATTCGCTGTCAACTTCAAGCTTACTGTTCATCATACCAAGAAGGCTTGTTACGATACTGATGCCAAGGCCAGTACCTTCAACGGTCCTGTTATTCTTTTCATCGATCCTCTCAAAGGCTGTAAGAAGCTTATCCATATCCTCCTGCCTTATTCCGATGCCAGTATCAGATACGCTGACCTTAAGGTCAATGTAATCCTCATCGTCGTCAAAGAATTCCTCATCTGTGGCCACTTCATATGAGACCTTTAAAGTAACAGCCCCTTCTTCCGTATATTTCACAGCATTGGTTATGATGTTGATGATACACTGCTTGATCCTTATCTCATCTCCAAAAAGGATGTGGGGAATATTCTCATCAACATCTACAAATAGCTTAAGGCTCTTTTCCCTGGCCCTCATCTCTGACATATTGACGATGTCGTTCATAAGAGACCCCAGCTCATACTCGACAGGGATTATCTCCATCTTGCCAGCTTCGATCTTGGAAAAGTCCAGGATGTCATTGATAAGAGCAAGCAGTGTCTTACCAGAACTCTGGATGTCGCGGGCATAGCCAAGTATTTCCTGATCCTTGCTCTCCCTTAAGATCATTTCATCAAAACCAAGGACCGCATTGATAGGGGTCCGGATCTCGTGGGAAATGTTGGAAAGAAACCTTGATTTGGCTTCGTTAGCTGACTTAGCGCTTAGAAGCTGATCCTCAATTGATTGTCTTGCCTTAACAAGTTCTATGTACTCGACCAGTCTGTAAACTGTAAGATCCATGGCATGGTACAGGTCTTCAATCTCGTCGTTGGTGCGGATATCAAGATCATGAACTGCCTTGATGCTGGCGTTAAGATACCCTTCCTTGGCGTTGTAAATGCCTGCCATTGCCTTGGACATGTCCCTTATGGGTCTTGCTATCCTGTATTGGGCATATCTGTTGACGAACACAGCAAGAGGAATAACGATTATGGATATGAGCATGGCAAGGCGAACACTGTAGCGGTAGTTTATCCTTCCATTGCCCAGTAAAGTATCAGCAAAATACTGTCCCTCATGCTTGCCTTCATTTATGAGCTGGAAGCTTACCCTGCTCTCAAGTCTCTCAGCGCTGTTTATCTTCGAAAGGTCATATTCAGAGCTTGATATGCTTTCTTCAGAATAGCTGTAATCATGCATTGTTGGTATAAGAGTGTTGGATGCAAACTCCGCAGACAGGCCCAGCACCAGCGCCTCAAAGACGATGATGTTCATAACCACGCCGCCAATCTTTGATCTGCGCTCCACCTCATATTTGTCGTCCTCAGTCAGAATGCTGCGATCCACATAATATTTACCGTTTGCCAGCAGGATTTTTACCTTGTCAGGAAATTTACTAAAGATCAGATAGACTATTGTACTGCTAAGAAGTGAGCCAGGCAGGCTGTTTAAAAAGAAATATATCACCTGCATGATTGTCAGAGACCTGATGCCACCATCACTAAGAAGCATAAGAAGTATACCCCAGAAGGTCCCTACCAGGTTCATCATAAAGAATGTTACCGGAAAGACCTTATACCACTTATTAAACCAACGCCTTCTGGTTATAAGGTCAACTACGATAACCACAACAAGATATATAAATGTAAGATAGGAAAAAGAGCTGTTGATAAAAGTCCTGTGAAGGAACAACAAAAGGACACTGGCCATTCCCGGAATGCTTCCGCCAAGCGCAGTTGTTACCACTATGGGAACATACCTTAAGGAATACACAAGCCCGGCAGCACTAAACCCTGCCCCATCAAAATAGGGCAGGAAGTTGCCATAAAAGATCATATAGGTAGAAGTGAAAATGATCGTCGCAATATTGATCAGATCTGACTTCACACTTCTCTGTTCCTTGGGTCTGCCTATGATGCTGAATACATCCATATATATCGCCCCTCACAGCGGTATTAGAAAATCACATGTGACCGTCTCTGTGCATCGAGAACTTATCCATAGGATAGTTCTTAAGGTTCTCAAGTACTTTTCTGTCATCTGCCTTGGAGAGCAGAGTCTCTCTGGCCTTATTGATGTCGCTGATATTCTTGTGTCTTGAAGGTCCACCTACGCAGCCTCCAGGACAAACCATTCCCTCAATGAAATCTTCAGGGAGCTTGCCAACCTTAAGAAGGGTGAGAGCTTTTTTACACTCTGCTCCTCCTGCTGCCCTAAGGAGCTTAAGCTGCGTGGTATCTTCGCCTCTCTCCTGCATGCACTCAATAACAGCATTGGCAACTCCGCCGCTGGCTGCAAAGCGCTTGCCCCAGATTGAAGACTCCTGATATTCTTCAGGAACCGGTTCAAACTTAACGTCTTTAGATCTCATGAGAGCCCTGAGCTCACCGTAAGTTACTACATAATCTGCATTATCAGGAACTGAAGTATCCTGAGACTCAGCCTTTTTAGCGATGCAAGGTCCGATAAATACTGTAACGCAACCAGGTCTTGTAGCCTTTAAATATCTTGAAATAGCACACATAGGTGATACGGTGCTTGACATGTTCTCCTTGTACTGGTCAGGGAAGTGCTTCTTTAACATGTTGATAAATGCAGGGCAGCAGGAAGTTGTCATCTTGTGACCTTCCTTATAAGCCTCGGACCACTCCTCAGACTCGTAGGCTGCAGTCATATCTCCGCCAAGACCAACCTCGACCATGTCTGCAAAGCCAATCTTCTTAAGTCCCTCCTTGATGGAACCCATGGAGATGTCCTCACCAAACTGCCCCTCAGTCGCAGGTGCGCACATGGCGATAACTTCTTTTCCTGCCTTGATCTCCTTGATGATATCAACAAGGAAGGTCTTACTTCCAATAGCAGCAAATGGACAGCTGTGGATGCAGTGACCACACTGAATGCACTTGTCCTCATCGATCTTGCAGTAGCCGTACTCATCGTAGGTGATGGCGCCAACAGGGCAAGCCTTCTTACAAGGTCTTTCAAGGTGCACAATGGCATTGTAAGGACATGCGTTGGCACACATTCCGCACTCTTTACACTTGGCAGGATCAATATGCATATGGGTATCACCAGGGGTGATGGCGCCAAACTTGCAGGAGCTAAGGCAGGCCTTACCCATGCAGAAACGACAGTTATCAGTTACTGAATAAGCAGCGATAGGACACTCATCGCAGGCTGGATCAATAACCTGAACAATATTCTTGGAATCAGGATTGTAGCTGGGAGCCTTGGCATTTGCAAGGTTGATCCTCTGACGTACGATCTCTCTTTCTTTATATACACAGCATCTGTACTCAGGCTTAGGACCTGGGATCATCTTAAGTACAAGCTGTTCGATGTGCTCCTGATCATTTTCATTGTTCCACTCAAGTCTGCACACTTCCTCCATGATCTTGTGCTTAAAGCTGTTCATACTCGCATCATTTGTTACCATAAAAAATCTCCTCCAAAAAACATAAACAAAAACGTTACTTATATTAAATCAGGGTTTCGCGCCAAGATCTATGAGTCTGCCAAACTCAAGACCTTTTGTATCGTGGGTGGTTATTACAAGTGGCCCTGTTCCCTGTTTGTCTCTAATGTAGGCTATTGCCGCTTCACGCGACTTGTCATCAAGTCCCGTAAAGGGCTCGTCCATAATAAGGACGTCGCTTGGGATCGCGCAGGCTCTTACTATTGCTACCCTGCGCCTCTGTCCTCCTGACAGCTCTTTTACCGGTTTGAAAAGAGCGTCTTCAGGAAGTAGTTTTTTTAGCTCCTCTATAACTGTCTGCCTGAAGACCTTCTTGCTTACCATGGTCACGTTGGTGACAGCGTCATAGTCTTCGCAGAGCCTGTCCTCCTGGAACACAACACCAGAATTGATAAAGGGATATTTATAATCCCCAAGGAGCTTAACTGTTCCGTTATCCGGCTCCTCAAGACCAAGTATAAGGCGAAGCAGCGTTGTCTTTCCGCAGCCCGAAGGGCCTGTTAAGATGTAGCTGTGCTCCGATTCAATATTCAGATTGAAATTATCAAGTACCTTCTGTCCATTAAAGGACTTGGATACATCTTTTATCTCTATTGTCATGTGGTTTCCTAGATCATGTCAAATAGTAGCGAAATAAGTTTCTCGCAGATAAAGGATACAAGGACAACAACTATTGTCCATGCAAAAAGCTCTGCTGTCTCAAGGTATATCTTGGATAGATACAGTCCATTGCCTATTGTGCCAAGGGGCTGGCCAATGACCTCAGCAGCTATTCCGCTTTTAAAGCTCATTCCAATCGCCAGTTTAAAGGCACTTTTGAAAAAAGGCTTAAGCTGAGGCAGGTATATGTACCTAAGAAGCCTCGTTCCTGGCATGCGGTAGACCTTTGCCATCTCAAGGAGCTTTACATCTGTACTCTTAAGCCCCTCAAGGGTATTCAGGTACAGGATAGGAAAAACTACCATACTGCAGATTACAATGGAAATGTTTCTGCTTCCAAACCAGATGAGCAAAAGAATCACAAAACTGGCCACAGGAATTGATTTAAGGGCAGATACAAGTGGCCTTAATAAATCTTCAAGCCATATCTCGTGCTTTGCAAAATATGCAAGGACAATACCCAGAACTGATCCAAGGACAAAACCAAGGAGGATCCTTGCACTTGTCTGCCATACGCTTCCCCAGAAACTTCCCGTCTGTACAAGACCAGCCAGAGCTATGACTGTATCTGCAGGTCCTGCCAGCAGTATTCTGTTATGTACTATGAATGCTGCCAGCTGCCAGATCACGATCCAGGCAGCTGCAGCTATGATACGTCTGATACTTTTGGGCATCTTACAATGTCCTTCTTTTTCACTTTTTTATACGATAAGCGTAAGGAATCATCATCCCTCGTAGTAGAAATCATCTGATGGAAGCGCTCCTCCAACAGACTTGGGATCCTGCTCAAACAAAACTTCAAGATATCCTGAGAGGGTCTTCTTTATATCTTTTCCTGAAATGCAGACTACAGCACAGTTAGGAATAGCCTTCTTGGCAAGGGGCTCCTTTGCAATGATGCCCTGAGAAACTGTGAGTTTTGCTGTCTTTTCAAGGTCTGATGTAGCTCTTTCTGCGCTGTATTTGTGAGCCTTGATGAAGGCATCAACAGCACCCTTGTGCTCCTTTAAAAAGCTGTTTGTAACTACTGTCACGCCAGTTACGATCTTGCAGGAGTCATTGACCTTTTCCCACTCATCTTCAAAGGCAAATGCAACCTTCAGATCTCCATTCTGAAGACATGCAGCTGTTACAAAAGGCTGTGGAAGTACAGCCACTGCTGTTTTATCCTCTGCAAGGATTGAAACGATCTCAGTTGGCTCTGACTTGAACTCAACTCTGCAGTTATTTATGCCATTTTTCTCAAGAAGATATCTGAGTGTATACTCAGGAGTAGCTCCCTGGCCAGTTGAATAAACTGTCCTGCCATCAAGGTCTGCAAGTGAAGTTACGCTCTCATCAGCAGTTACGCAGTTAAGAACTGAAAGTGTATTTATATCTATTACGGAAACTCCACCCTCAACCTTGCTGTTCATAACACAGGCAACGTTTGAAGGTACAAGACCAATATCAACATTTCCGGCAACCATTGCTGCCATAATATCTGATCCCTGAGTGTACATTTCAAAATCACACTTTATCTCAGCATCGCCGTTTTTTGCATCTTCTATAAGATTCGCAACGCCAATTGTTGTTGGTCCCTTAAGGGCTGCAACTCTTATGGTCACATCATCATTTGCAGCTGATGAACCGCACCCTGTAAGAGCGCCTGCCACCATTCCAAGTACCATTACAAGGATCAGGGCAAGTGCTATTGTTGAAACTAACTTCTTAGATCTTCTACTTATTGACATAGTACCAAATTACCTTCTTTCTCTCACTCTTATTTTTGATTGATCATGCTCGCAAGGAATCCGGCTCCAAAGCCGTTATCGATGTTGACAACGCTGACTCCGCTGGCACAGGAATTGAGCATAGACAAAAGAGCTGACAGCCCTCCAAAGGAAGCTCCATATCCCACACTGGTGGGAACCGCAATAACAGGGCAGTCTGCAAGACCTCCAATCACACTGGCCAAAGCACCTTCCATTCCGGCAATTGCGATGACAACGTTTGCAGTCATGATCTCTTCCATAGGTTCTTTTGCCATAAGCCTGTGAATGCCAGCTACGCCCACATCATAGAGCCTTACAACGTTGTTACCATAAAACTCGGCTGTAAGAGCTGCCTCCTCAGCAACAGGCATATCACTGGTGCCACCGGTGGCAATGACTATCTTGCCAACCTTGTCCTCTGGCTCATCAGACTTCTCTTTTCCAAAGGCAATACCAACTTTACTGAGTTCGTCGTAAAAGAGTTCTCTTGTAGTCTCGGTCTTACCCTGGTTAAAGTAGTCCGCTGCCTCTTTGGACATCCTGGTGATCAGGACCTTGCTCTGACCATGGCTAAGAAGCTTTTCAGCTATCTTAAGGATCTGATCCGGAGTCTTGCCTGCGCCATAGATAACTTCTGGCTTGCCCTGCCTGATCCCTCTGTGGAGATCCGGCTTTGCAAATCCCATGTCTTCAAAAGGAGCTTCCTTTAATTTAAGAAGTGCCTCGTCCGGGCTGACATCTCCGCTTTTAACGCCGTCAAGCAGGCGCCTTAAATCTCTTTCTTCCATAAATGGTCTCCATAGTGCAAAGTCTTGTGCGCACACTGATCTAATTTATAGTATAACATTATTTAAGAACATACTGCCAATTATTTCACAAATTAAAGGCCGTGACGAAAAGCCACGGCCTTGTTCATCCATATGTAGTTATCCAAGCATTCTCTCAAATTCAGCTTCAGGAACCGGTTTATGGAAGTAGTACCCTTGTATATAGTCGCAGTCATAGCTCTTTAGGAACTTGTACTGCAGCTCGGTTTCAACTCCTTCTGCGGTAACCTTAGCTCCTATCATGTGAGCCAGACCAATAGTGGTGATGATAATGGATTCCACCTTGGAATTTTTCCCGATCTTTCTTATAAAGCCCATATCCAGCTTGATGATATCAAAGCTAAAGCTCTCAAGCATTGAAAGGGAGCTCATTCCACTGCCGTAGTCATCAAGAAGGATCTTTATCCCCTGTTTTTTCATCTCACTCAGGTAGTCAATAGCTTTGGCCTCAAGATCTGCATAGGCAGACTCAGTAACCTCGAACCTAATAAGGCTTGTGTCTATCTTTAGCTCTTTTATCTTCTTGAATATACTCTCAATAAAAGCAGTATCATAAAAATCTATTCTGGACAGATTGATAGCACAGGGAACAGCTTTTTTTCCATTCCTGGTGCACCTAAGTACCAGCTTCATTACGCGTTCTAACATGTATTTATCAAGGATTGATATCTTGCCTTCAGACTCAAGAACTGGAATGAAATCAGAAGGAGGCACCATTCCAAGGCCCTTATGTGGCCATCTGACCAGCACTTCTGCGCTTACTATTTCGCCGGTCTTTGCGTCAACAACAGGCTGATAATATGGTTCAAACTCTTTTGCCTTGATGCTTTTTTCAAAATCAGCAAGAAGAGTCATCTGCCGCAGATAATTGTCCTTGATAGCGTCGTCATAATAGGCAAAAAGGTCTCCCTTTCCAGCAGAGATACTCTTTTCTGCAAGCTTGGCACCATCGATCAGCTGAGTTATCTCTAGCTTTTTGTTCTTGATTGAATAGATCCCGCAGCTGATCTCATAGTTAAACTCTTTTGAATCAGTCTTAAAGGACTGTCTGCTCATGGACCGCAGGTTGTCCGGAGTTAGATTCTCATCAGAAGTAATAAGGACAAAGTGGTCGCTTTCAAGTCTTGCCAGAATAATTGGCTTTAGATATTTCCTTATGACATCTCTTGTCTGGTAGATGACAAGATCACCGTTTTTATCACCAAAGAGTTCGTTTACTACTTTGAAACCCTTAACGTTGGTATAAACGAGAGAAAAGTGGCTGTCCTTGGGACGCTCTTTTAAAAAGAGCTTTCCCCTCTCCACAAAGCCGGTTCTGGCATATTCATCTGTAAGCCAGTCGTGGTCAAGGGCAGTAGTGATATCAAAGAACAAAAACAGCAGCCAGTCAGGATACCCCGGAACTTTTCTGACACGAAGGATCTTGGCCTGTCTGCCAGAAGGAGTTTCGATATGAACAGTTCTTACGAAATTGCCCTTTTCTTCCATCTCTTTTATCACATTGGAAAGAGCCACATTGCTAAGAAAATATGACTGTTCCTCTTCCCATAAAAGCTGCGAAAGCCTGAAGCTTATGTCATTGTACTTAAGGCGGCCGGCCTCAAAAACTTCCTTAAATTCCTCACTTACGTGATATACCTCGCACACATTGGTATTGATATTGACGGAGACCACCAGGTCATAAACGTCTTCTAAGATTGTCTTTATAACAGGCTGCTCATAAACACCCATCAGAGGAATTATGGTCCCAGGCTTAAGAGGAGTTATCTTGCCATCCTCTATAAGTTCGCCAACACCTCTGAAGATGGTCTTGCCATTTTTTACCTTAAAATAGCTGCCGTCGGTGATCATGTAGAATCTGCTTTCGAAGCTGTCCGGGATTACCACGTCATTGATCAGATCTTTCCCATCAAGGGTCACGGTCTTAAGGTAATCTGAATGTGGGATCAACTCAATATTGGTAAGGTCAAGGCCTTCAGAAAAGCGGACATAGTTTGGATCTGCGGCTTCCCCAGCAAGCTCCGGAACAAGATATACGTTATAGGCTGCGTTCATAGAACCAGCACTTAGTCCGATCACGATTCCGTCATAGGATAAAAGAGCTTCTTTAAGCCCCAGCCTTTTCATAAAAGCAAGCTGATCCGGCGCATGACCACCTGAAAGATAGATCACATCTGCCCAGGCAACAAGCTCTGGAAGAGCCTTCTTATCTTTATCTGTCAGCATACGAAGCTCTGACACTTTAAGATCCTTCATCTCGAATGCATCAAGAAGGCATCTTTTTTGATGGTTATTTTCACGATCTGCTTTGGGGTCACAGGGAACATACAGAATGTTTGCAGACTCAGGCCATTCCTGCTTAAGGTCCTCAAAAAAGCCATAGCATTCCCCAGGATCTTTTTTCTCATAACTATCTATTTCCTGATAAGGAATAAAACTGCCTGTAAGATAC
>NZ_JAGAYD010000108.1 GCF_017940685.1 Butyrivibrio sp.
CTCGCCATATGTAATCTTCCGCCCCATGTAGTTTATGGCGATATCCTTTGGATAGTTTTTGTTGTTCTCATACATGTACTCAAAAATCGTACACTCAGGAAGCTTTGCATTTATAGCTTCTTCACTGTAGTACTTAAGCCAGGGCTTATCAATTGATGGATACCCAGTCAGTTCCCCTGTCTGTCTGTCTGTCTGTCTGTCAAGCATTGTCTTTCTCCTCCGCATACTTGTCAAATTTAATTTTGGTTCGTATTTCGCATGAATCGCAAACGAATAATCGTATAAACTTTCTATAAACTCTATCCTAAAATATAGCTTAATCATTTAATGATTTCAATTGGATATTCAACGATTGTTGTACTGTTTTTTCTTATAACCAATTTTATACATAACTGAATTTGTAATCATTTGAAATTTCGTAAACTTCTTAAGGCTTTCTTAAGATTAGCAGCAGAAATTCTTAAGATTGCGTCACCCCTATTTACAACAAAATTGCAGAATGATATATTCGCTTTTGCTGGATTTCTTGTCCAGATTCTGCTCCTCTCGGAGCAAGTAATTCCAAGATTTATTAAAGGAGTTTTTTATGCAAATTCAAAACAAGAATTACAAAGATACTGTCTTTAGGCGTCTTTTCAGTGACAAAGCCAACCTGCTTGAGCTTTACAACGCCATCAACAAGACAAACTACACTGATCCAGATGCCCTGACGATCAAAACGCTAAAGGGAATGGTATTCCTAAACATGAAGAATGATGTGTCATTCCTTATAGACTACGAGATCAATCTATATGAACACAATTCAACACCATGTCCAAACATTCCTCTTAGAGATCTCTTTTACATCGCAAGTTCCTATAAGAAAATGGTCCATCTAAAAGATACCTACAAAAGCGAACTTCTTCAAATTCCAGCGCCAAGGTTCTTTGTGTTCTACAATGGCAACGCGCCTCTCCCAGATAAAAAAGAATATCGATTATCTGATATGTTCATGAAGAAAACAGATAAGCCTGAACTTGAACTGGTTGTAACTGCGCTAAATATCAACGAAGGTAGAAATCAGGAGCTTATGCAGTCCTGTAAAACACTAAAAGAGTATTCCATTTTCGTTTCAAAGGTGAGAAAATATACTCACAAAGCGAAGCTTGAACACTCAAAAGAAGAGTACGACAAGAATAAGAAAGTGATCATCGAACTGGCAGTTACTACAGCCATTGATGAGTGTATAAAGGAAGATGTCCTTCGGGATTTCTTCGTAGCTAACAGGAAGGAGGCCATTGATATGTGTTCACTTGAATGTACTGCAGAAGAACAGCTACAGGTATTTGCTGACGAAGCATATGATAAGGGTATATCTCAGGGTATTTCTCAGGGTATTTCTCAAGGTATAACCAGTGTTAATGAACTGTATTCATGGCTTTTTGACAATAACAGACAGGCAGATGTTTTAAGAGCGACTTCTGATCCTGAATATCTTGAAGCGCTTTTTGAAGAATACAATAATTATGTCAAGTAAGTTTATTTCCTATAAAATCATCATAGCTTCTATCATTACTCTTTCACTTCTTATAACATGTGTTGGATGTACAGGCTCGGGAGGTAGCGATTTTGACAGTGCCTTTAACCACGCACTTAAGACCTCGGTCACCATAGACAGTGGAAGGCTTTCTGGCAGCGGAAATATCTGGAAGATTGGAAAAAAGACTATCACTGTGATAACAGCATCCCACGTGATAGATGATAAAGAAGATATCACTGTATATTTCTGGAATGGAGATCATGCCAGTGCGCAGGTCTTTACAAATAACACTGAAAAAGACTACTGCCTTTTGACAGTAAAAGTGGATGATACAAAAAAGATTGATATCGAAGAGTTAAAACCCGCTAAAACGCTCCCAGAGTCCGGTGCAAACATTTTCATGGTTATCCCAGATTACAACACTGCAAGCGCAGGACTTGTGGCAAGCCCAGAGACCTTTTCTGAAGATTTTAACCAGGATGTGATCTACTGCTATCTTGATGTTAATGAGGGAATGTCAGGTGGCGGACTCTTTGATTACAAGGGACGATACCTTGGTCTCCTTCTTGGCGGATCTGATGAGGGGGAAGGGGTATTCCTTAGCACAGATGAAATAGAACGATAAAATAATGGAAGGCTTTCGTGACAGAGACGCTTCCGCTAGGAAGCCAAGGGGACGGCTTTCGTGACAGAGTGGACGGTTCGGTTTCCTGACACGGGGACGGTTCTTTTGTCAGGTTTTATCTGAATAAAACCTGACAAAAGAACCGTCCCCGTGTCAGGAAACCGAACCGTTCCCCCTGTCACAAAAGCCGTCTTTTTATTACACTTTGAAACAGCTGCCGCCCACAAACTCTCTGCAAATAGAGTTTCTTGGAAGCATTGAATTATCTACACTTACGAAGTAGTCAAGGAACTTAAGGAGCCGCTTAGCCTCGTAGTACTCTGGTTCATCCTTCTCAATCGAAAACAGCAACGGCTCAGCATACTGCTTGATAACTGCCAGTTCATAGATCTGGGCTGAGTTGAACATGGCGTCGGCTTCTTCCTGGAATGGGAAGATGTTAGCCTCTTCTCCTGCTCTTACAGAAGGCCACATGCTAATGGTCTTCTTGGCAGAAGCGCCACGGGTCCTGGCATCTCTTACAATTCTCCTAAGGAGACGCCCGTCAGTTGTGGCGATCCTGTTGTGATCGTCAATACTTAAGGTTGTAAGGCAGCTTATATATATCTTGTACTTAGACTCAGCGGGAAGTGCGTAACTCATCTTCTCGTTAAGGCCGTGGATTCCTTCAATTACTAAAACGTCGTTTTTGCCAAGCTGCAAAAAGTCGCCGTTCATTTCTCTCTTGCCTGAAATGAAGTTAAACTCAGGCATCTCAACTCTCTCGCCCTTAAGGAGCCTTGACATATCCTGGTTGAACTGCTCAACATCAAGGGCCTCAAGGCACTCAAAGTTGTAGCTGCCGTCTTCATTTAAAGGAGTGTCCTCTCTGTTTACAAAATAATTATCAAGGCTTATTGGATGAGGATTAAGGCCGTTTGATCTAAGCTGTATTGAAAGTCTGTTGGCAAAGCTGGTCTTACCAGATGAACTTGGTCCGGCGATCATTACAAACTTAACATCAAGGCGCTTAAAGATATCCATGGCGATCTCCCCAATCCTGCGCTCCTGAAGAGCTTCCTGCACCAGGATCATATCTCCGATCCTTCCTGAACAGATCATGTTATTAAGATCACCTACATTTTCAACTCCCATCATGCTGCCCCAGTCACTAGAGAGCATCATGGTCTTAAAGAGTTTTTCCCTCGGCTCAGATACAATGAGCTTTTTGGTGTTCTGCCTTGTTGGAAGAGTCAGCAAAATTCCGTCGTGATACTTCTGTACCTTGAACTTCTCTATGTAGGAAGTGTTAGGAAGCATGTATCCGTAAAAATAATCATAGAAGCCGTCAAGCTTGTAGACATTGATCTCAGAACTTCTTCTGTATTTAAGAAGCCTTACCTTATCATCCATGCCCTGCTTCCTGAAAATCTCAATAGCCTCATCAATGGGATAAACCTTCTTGGTGATTGGAAGCGCCGCATCAAGGATCTCTGCATATCTGTCAGATATCTTTTTTACCAGTTCCTTGGTGACATTGATGCCTCTTATGGTGCAGTAAAGGCCGTTACCAATAGTAAACTCAGCCTTTAGTGAAACGCCATTTTTGCTGCCTCCAGTCACATCGATCACAGATTTGATGAGGATCATGAGGCCTGTTCGTCTCATAGTCTTAAAGCCGATATTATCCTTGAAGGTGATAAAAGACAAAACGCCGTCCTTTTTCACTGTCTTCATAAGCTCGCGGATCTTGCCATTAAAGGTTACCGCAGCGATCCTGTCGTCATAGTACTTCTGATATTCCTTAGCAATTTCTTCAAAGGTAGTGCCCTTTTCGTAGTCTTTTTCTGCTCCATTTATAGTAATCTTAGGCATACGTTTTCTCCTTATCAGTCAAAAAAGTCTAGAAGTAATTCTATGTCACTAAGCTCTGTAGCAACTTCCCTGAACCTGTCAGGGTGCTGATCTTTATTTAACCCCACAATTATCGAAGAGCTGACTTCC
>NZ_JAGAYD010000008.1 GCF_017940685.1 Butyrivibrio sp.
AGAAAGTACACCTTCTCGAACTTTATTAGCTGTTCTTGATCATGGTCTTTCCGAATACTTTAGCTCTATCATAAAATGTCGTCCTTGGCATTCCGCATTCCTTTGCAGCCTGTGATAGTGATATTTTCTTATGTTTCCATCGCTGGTACACTTCTTGAAAGTTCTCTGGCAATGGTTTGGGCATTCTTCCGAAACGAACACCTCTTGCTTTTGCAGCAGCAATTCCCTCTGCCTGCCTTTGGTGGATGGTCTGGTACTCTGTCTCTGCAACATATGACAACAGCGCTAGAATCAGGTCACTGATAAATGTTCCCAGCAAGCTCTTTTCACGCCTCGTATCAAGAAGAGGCATATCGATTACAACAATATCAGCACCCTTTTCCTTGGTGATGATACGCCACTGATCGCTAAGATCATGGTAATTACGCCCCAGTCTGTCAATGGATTTGATATACAGCACAGAATTTCCGTCAAGCTTTCTGAGCAGCTTCTTGTACTGTGGACGCTCAAAATCCTTCCCTGACAGCTTATCCAGATATATGTTGCTCTGCGGCACTCCCATCTCCATCAATGCAAGGATCTGTCTGTCCTCGTTCTGCTCCCTTGTTGAAACCCTGGCATATCCATAAATCTTTTCGTTTTCGCTCATTTGAAACCTCCAATCAATGTTTGTTACGGCTGTTATTCATATCAGCCATTTGTGCTCTGATCTGATCCCGTCTTGCCTGTGTTATTCTTCTGGGCTTACGGTAACTAACGTACTGTTTGGGCATGGAATAGGTCTTGTCGATATCAGTTGCCTTGATGCACCTGTACACATCAGGGAACTCGGTAACTAACGAGTCAAGTTTTCTTATAATGGCCTTATCTCTGGTATAGACTACTGCCTCTTCCTCCCCGGCATTGAAGTTGATAACTGTTTCCTGTTCTATCTTGGTTAATCTGCTCATTTCTTAGGCTCCTTTCTGACTGCCCTCTTGGTCTGTTCTGTAGTCTGTGGCACGGACGGAAACCAAAAGAAAAGATGGATAGGATAAGATGGGATAAGATTAGTTAGTTAATAGGGTATATCTTTATTCTCTTTTTCTTTGGTTCTTTCTTTTTCTCTTCTTTCTAGGGGAAGAAGGAAGAAAAGAGAAGGGAGGAAAAGGGAAGGAAGAGAAGGAAAACTATCCATCAGTAATTACCGTATTGGAGCAATATAAAAAAGTGTTAATGAAATCTTCTCCATTAACACTTTCTTACGTTTTGTCTATTCAGTAATTACCGTATCAAATGCTTAAAAATCAGGTGTTTCTGAGCTTGCTACCACTACACTTTCTCTGGAATAATGCTCCTGATCATATTCTTCAGCAGGGATCCCAAACGTATTTGGATTCATGGCCTTAAGTTCTTTCAACCTTGTCCTTCTTCGGGGATCATACCTCTTTTCCCAGGCTTTCTGAACGCCTCTGGCCTTTCTGTCCAGATACTGTCTGTGGCGCTTATCCTTAATAGCTTCAATACGCTCCTGCTCAGCTTTCTCTGCATCCGTCAATTCTTTCTCAGGCATACAGTAACTACCGATGAAATTGAAATAAATATCAATCTTCTGAGTAGTCTGTATTGATCCTTTCCTGTCACGCTCATGAACTAGTATCTTATCGACAAATTCATTGACCATATATGGCGTAAGTTCATCAAAATTGTTGTACCTTGCCATGAGATCAACAAATCTCTTACCACTGCGTTTGTTTTCCTCTATCGTTTCAAGGTCGGCTTCAAGCTTACCCGACTCCTCTTTCAGAGCCATCTGCTCCTTGGAATACTGTGTTATCAGTGTTTCATATCTACTCTCAGGCATCCTGCCAAGTGCATTGTCCTCATATATCTTGCAGATAAGTTTTTCCAGCTCTCCGATACGTTTTTGGCAAGCCTTCTGTTGCTCCGCTTTTGCCTTTGCTTCAGCATTTCTGCCAGCTGACTCCATCTGTGTTATCTGCTCGATGAAAGCTTCGGGATCTTCATCTATCTGTGACTTGAGGTATCTCAGCGTATCCTTAAGGATATCCACAACGGCATCGGCATTTATCCTGTGACCAGAACTACACAGTGATCCGACAGGCTGCTTGCCATACTTCGCACAAACATACTGAGCCACACGTTTGCCATTACTTGTCCTGTGGCAATACATAAGAGAGCCACAGTCAAAGCAGTACATCTTTCCATCAAGAGGATGTGCCTCACCCCAACCGTTTGGATATCTCTTGATACCAGTCCTGCACTTCTGGGCATTATAGAATGTCTCCTCGTCAACAATAGGTTCCTGTGTGTTTTCAAATACCTGCCAGTATTTCTGGGCAACATAATGGCTTTTCTTATCCTTGAAATGCTTGCGGGTCTTGAAATTAACAGTATGTCCAAGATACTCCTTTTTGGTAAGAATAGACGATATTGTTGAACTGTTCCACCTGTAAGGATGCTCTATTGGACGGGTCTGCCACAATCCCATTCCCTGTTTTTGCTGATGTACAGCAGGTATCTCTATGCCATCAGCCTCCAGTATCTTCGCTATCTGAAAAGGTCCTTTGGATTCAAGAGTGAGCTTAAAGATTCTTCTTACAACTTCAGCTGCCTCTTCATCAACAATCCAATGGTTCTTATCCTGTGGATCCTTTATATATCCATATGGTGGAGAACTGGCAACGTGTTTCCCGGAATCCCCTTTAGCCTTAAAGGTGGAGCGGATCTTTTTGCTGGTGTCTTTCGCATACCACTCATTCATGATATTACGGAACGGGAGAAAATCATCATCCCCATACATGGTGTCTGTCCCATCATTTACAGCGATAAGGCGGACATTCTTTTGTCTGAACATTTCCACAATCTGTCCGACCTTGAGGTAATCCCTGCCAAGACGGCTCATATCTTTTATGAGAACAGTCCCGACATTTCCGTTTTCGATTTCTTCCATCATTTCCAAAAATGCAGGTCTGTCAAAACGTGTACCCGATATTCCATCATCAGCAAAGTGCCTTGGTCCAGGTAGTTCGTTTGATATTGCATACTCCATGAGGAGTTGTTTCTGATTGGAGATACTGTTGGATTCGCCCTGAAGCTCATCATCATGGCTCAGTCTCTCATAGAGCGCTGTATACTGCTGCTTTTGTTTCTTCATAGCCTGCCTCCTCCCTGTTTCTGACTGAAAATATCTATTCCATCGCTTACCGATATCAGATGCGCTCCATTATCCTGTAAAGCCTGTACTATTCTGATTACTTCCACCAGATTTCTACCAATGCGGCTTATATCCTTTACCACTACTGCACCAACATATCCGCTCCTAACATCCCTTAACAGTTCATTTAAAGCAGGTCTGTCAAGCTTTCCTCCGGAAATACCCTCATCGGAATAGTGTTTAAGACAAGTAAGTTTGTGAGATTTTGCATATTCCATCAGCGTTTTCTTCTGTGCTAAAATACCATTAGGCTCGTCAGGACTATTACTCACATGGTTTGTTCTCTCATACAACGCAGTGTGCTGTTGCTTTTGGTTTTCCATAAAGCTCCTTTCTGCCATAAAAAAATGGCAACACATAATTAGTCTCTCGTGTCAGGGGATACTGTCAAAATTCCCTTGTTTCTGCTACTTGTATCGTATTGATACAAGAAACTAATTATATGTTGCCACACCGGCA
>NZ_JAGAYD010000109.1 GCF_017940685.1 Butyrivibrio sp.
ACATATCTTATCCCATAAAATGTAGTTATCTCAGTATTCAGCATTCCGCTATTGTCAGAGCACTGCATGGAAATGTACATGATCTCACCTCGCTTTCCGCAAAACAAAACAACCATCTACTAAATAATGATAATATAATTTATCACGTTTTGTCACTACCTATGTCGCTCAAATCTTAAAGTCTTTTACAAAGTCTTCAATAGTTGCAGCTGACGCAGATACTGTTGTTGCACTGTCATCAACTCCCTGGCTCTCTTCTGCAACCTGCTGAGCACTGACTGCCAGGTTGTCTGTTGTAGCTGTAACTTCCTGGGTGCTGGCACTTTGCTCCTCAGAAATTGCCGCCACAGAAGTTGCAATTGTATCTACGTTACCAATCTTGTCGATCATCTGCTGGACAGTTTCGCTGGTCACATCAAGGCTTGAGAAGATCTCTTCAAAGGTCTTGCCTGCTGTCTGAACAGCTTCTGAGCTTGCAGCAATCTCATCCATATTGGTCTGAGACTTCTCGGAAAGATCTTCTATCTGCTTGGTGATCTCTGTGATGATCTTGCCAATCTCAGTTGTGGACTCTGCACTGTTTGCAGCCAGCTGACCGATTTCCTGAGCAACTACTGCAAATCCCTTACCTGCTTCTCCGGCTCTTGCAGCCTCAATAGAAGCATTAAGAGAAAGAAGGTTGGTCTGCTCTGCGATTGAATTGATTATCTCTATGATGGAATTGATCTTCTGAGCTGATTCTCCAACAGCCTGAACGTCAGTGTTCATCTCAGTCATGGAACCTGCAATCTTGTCCATTCCGCTCTGAACGATCTCCATATCTCTCTGACCGTCCTTGGCCTTTCCAACAAGGTCCTGCACAGTTTCACTGGCTTCGTTGCCCTTTTCCATAAGGTCTGCCACCTCAGTTGCAAGCTCTGTTGCATTATTGGCAAGTTCTGATACCGCACTGGCCATACCATTCATTGCATCTCTTATCTGGCCCATATTAGTGGACTGCTCTGTTGCCTGGATATTCAGCTTACCAGAAGCATCGCGGCTGTTCTCTGCTTCTGTTGCAAGTCTGTCAGTCTCATCCTTAATATTTCCCAGTGCTCCCCTCATGTGGGATACAAAGCTCTTCATGTTGTTGTTCATAAGGCCGATCTCATCTTCGCCGCCCTCAGGGATCTCAACGGTAAAGTCACCATCTGTGATCCTTGTGATATTCTGCGTAAGATTTCCAACAGGCTTTGTTATCATTTTCCTGATAAGGAAGTACATGATCACTGATGCAACAATGATCATGATTACCATAAGAATTATGCTTACAAGTATGAATCTGTTCAGCTGTGCTAACACGTCATTTTTAGCAACTGATGAAATAAGAACCCACTCCGTTCCTGGAATGACGTTGGCTGCAACAAGATATGTAACTCCATTTTCAGATTCAATCTCTACAACGTCAGTTGAACCTGTGGTTGAAAAAGTGTAGGCTCCCTGCAGGAACTTAGCTTCAGGATGCTCTGACACTCTGGTACTGTTAAATGTAGGATCGAAGTAAGAAAGAATTATATCATGATAAAGCAGCATACAGCCTCCGGTCTTTACAGGCTTAAGAGAGCTGATAGTCTCCATGATACCATCCATTGTGTAATCGCAAGAAGCCACGCCAACTCTGGCATCTGCAAGTTTAACCTTTCTGGTAAAAGAAACTACGGTGCTTCCGGTGTCACTGTCTACATAGGGTTCACCTGCAAGGAAGGTGTCATGGCCTTCACCTTCAATGTACCAATCGCGCTCCATAGGAACATAGTCAGGATCAGGAACCCATCCGGAGGGATCAATCCAAGATCCGGTACTTGTAGCAAGATACATTCCATTTGGAACGTTTGGATTTTTGCTCATGGTAGGAATAAGAAAGCTTGCCATGGCATTGTCATTTGGAAATGACACAGCAGAAATAGCATCCGCCTGAGCGTCAAGATATTCCTGAAGATTGGTTATTTCTCTTCCAATTTCTTCAGCGTAGAAGTTGGATTCCTTCTGAAGGTTGTTCATGGCAAGGTCAGTAATAATATCCCTGGCCTGAGTTGCAACCACTACCATTATGATTATTATATCAATTGCAATTATAGGGATAAGTATCCTAAGTAGTTTACTGCTGATACTTTTTCCAGCTTTTACTAACTTCTTTGTATTTTTCTCTTTGTTTTTTCCCATAACCTTACTCCAATTCATTCAAAAGTATTATTAGCGATTACATAAAATGCAAACATTCGCTTTAAATCATAAATTAAATTATAAATTAAATTATCTAAAAATAGTTTATTTTTATAATATTTTAATAAGTTACTCCCATCTTATGAACAATAATTAGGCAAAAAAACCTCCTGAAAAAAATCAGAAGGTCTCGTCTATTACTCTCATAAAACGTATTCATTTTCCCATTGAAGCAATAAGTGCGTCAATCTCTGCCTGGCTCAGCATCTTACCTGGATCTGCGGCTGCAGGAGCTGCTGTTGCT
>NZ_JAGAYD010000110.1 GCF_017940685.1 Butyrivibrio sp.
AATAGAATAGAGATTGCTGATAAATTATTATCAATTCAGATTGATATAGGAACAGCAACCTATTTATTAAATTCATTTTAGGAGGAACTTAAAATGGCAGTAAAAGTAGCAATCAATGGTTTTGGCCGTATTGGTCGTCTTGCATTCAGACAGATGTTTGGTGCAGAAGGTTACGAAGTAGTAGCTATCAACGATTTAACAAGCCCTAAGATGCTTGCTCATCTTTTGAAGTACGATTCTTCACAGGGACGTTACGTTGAGCTTGGTCATGAAGATGACGTAACAGCTGATGACGAGGCTGGAACAATTACAGTAAAGGGTAAGACAATCAAGATCTACAAAGAGCCTGATGCAAACAATTGCCCATGGGGAGAGCTCGGTGTAGACGTAGTTCTTGAGTGCTCAGGATTCTATACATCAAAAGAAAAGGCACAGGCACACATCAATGCTGGTGCTAAGAAGGTAGTTATTTCTGCTCCTGCAGGAAACGATCTTCCTACAATCGTTTACAACGTTAACCACAAGACACTTACAAAGGACGACAAGATCATTTCAGCTGCTTCTTGCACAACAAACTGTCTTGCTCCTATGGCTAAGGCTCTTAACGACTATGCACCTATCCAGTCAGGTATCATGTGCACAATCCACGCTTACACAGGTGACCAGATGATCCTTGATGGTCCTCAGAGAAAGGGCGACCTCAGAAGATCACGTGCAGGTGCTGTTAACATCGTTCCTAACTCAACTGGTGCTGCAAAGGCTATCGGCCTTGTTATCCCTGAGCTTAACGGAAAGCTCATCGGCGCTGCTCAGCGTGTTCCTACACCTACAGGATCAACAACACTTCTTTTCGCAGTTGTTAAGAAGGCTGACGTTACAAAGGAAGCTGTTAATGCAGCTATGAAGGCAGCAGCTACAGAGTCATTCGGATACAACACAGACGAGATCGTTTCATCTGATATCGTTGGTATGAGATTTGGTTCACTCTTCGATGCTACTCAGACACTTGTTAACAAGGTTGATGATGATACATACGAAGTACAGGTTGTTTCATGGTATGACAACGAGAACTCATACACATCACAGATGGTTAGAACAATCAAGTACTTTGCAGAGCTTGGCTGATTCTACTTAAGTTTAGGAATAGACTTTTAAATGAGGTCCGGTCCATATGGACCGGACCTCATTTCATTTCATGAAATGAGGCCCCGCATGCCAATTAAAGATTGCCTTCGGCAAGGGGCATGCTTATTGAATCATATTCGCACGCCCAGATCAGCGAGTGATCAGGGCTGATTATACAAATAGTCCCAGGAGGATATAAATATGGCACTTAATAAGAAATCAGTTGATGACATCAACGTAAAGGGCAGACGAGTTCTTGTTCGTTGCGACTTCAATGTTCCTTTAAAGAACGGCGAGATCACAGACGAGACCAGAATCGTAGCAGCTCTTCCTACAATCAAGAAGCTTGTAAAGGACGGCGGCAAGGTTATCCTTTGCTCACACCTTGGCAAGGTAAAGAATGGCCCTAATGAGGGTGAGTCACTTGGACCAGTTGCTAAGAGACTTTCAGAGAAGCTTGGCAAGGACGTTAAGTTCATCGACGACTACAACGTAACAGGCGCTGCAGCTACAGGGGCTGTAGAGGCTATGAATGAGGGAGATGTTATTCTTCTTCAGAACACTCGTTTCAGAGGCAAAGAGGAAACCAAGCCTGAAGAGGCTGGCGAGGCTTTTGCAAAAGAGCTTGCTGATCTTGCTGATGACTATGTATGCGACGCATTTGGTTCAGCTCACAGAGCACACGCTTCTGTAGCAGTTGTTACCAAGTACATCAAGGAAAAGGGCGGAAACAACGCCGTTGGATACCTTATGCAGAAGGAGATCGATTTCCTTGGAAACGCAGTTGAGAATCCAGTTAGACCTTTCGTAGCTATTCTTGGCGGCGCTAAGGTTGCTGATAAGCTCAATGTTATCAACACTCTTCTTGATAAGTGTGACACTCTTATCATCGGTGGTGGTATGGCTTACACATTCCTTAAGGCTAAGGGATATGAGGTTGGTAAGTCACTTCTTGATGAGACTAAGGTTGACTACTGCAAAGAGATGATGGCTAAGGCTGAGAAGGCTGGCAAGAAGCTTCTTCTTCCTATCGATACAGTTTGCATCGATTCTTTCCCAGATCCTATCGACAATCCTAACATCACAACAACTGTTGTTGATGCTGACAAGATTCCTGCAGACAAGGAAGGCGCTGATATTGGACCTAAGACAATCGAGCTCTATGCTGATGCAGTTAAGTCAGCTAAGACTGTAGTATGGAATGGACCTATGGGCGTATTTGAGAACCCTGTTCTTGCAGCTGGTACCAAGGAAGTTGCTAAGGCTCTTTCAGAAACTGATGCTACAACAATCATCGGTGGTGGTGATAGTGCAGCTGCTGTTAACCAGCTTGGCTATGCAGACAAGATGAGCCATATCTCAACAGGTGGCGGAGCTTCTCTTGAGTTCCTTGAGGGCAAGAAGCTTCCTGGCGTTTACGCTGCAGACGATAAGTAAAATGTAGTCTAGCATCTGTGGCCTTGAATCTTGCTACAAGGTCACTGATGCATTTACTTCATTAAAACTATATATTAAAAGCATACATGGAGGAAAATTATACATGGCACGTAGAAGAATTATCGCTGGTAACTGGAAGATGAACAAGACTCCAAGCGAAGCAGTTGCTCTTTGCAATGAGCTTAAGGATCTAGTAAAAAACGATAATGTAGATGTTGTTTACTGTGTACCAGCAATTGATATTTGTCCAGTAGTTGAGGCTGTCAAGGGCACAAACGTACATGTTGGTGCTGAGAACTTCTACATTGAGGATAAGGGAGCTTTCACTGGTGAGATCTCAGCTCCTATGCTCAAGGATGCTGGTGTAGAGTACATCATCATCGGACATTCTGAGAGAAGAGATATCTTCGGCGAGAACGATATCCTCATCAACCAGAAGGTTAAGAAGGCATTTGCAGCAGGCCTTAAGCCAATCCTTTGCTGTGGTGAGTCCCTTGCACTTCGTAAGGCGGGCACATACAAAGAGTGGATCGCAAGACAGATCAAATGGGATCTTGACGGCGTAACAGCAGATCAGGTTAAGGAGCTTGTTATCGCATACGAGCCTATCTGGGCTATCGGAACAGGCGAGACAGCAACATCTGACCAGGCTGAGGAAGTTTGCGGACTTATCCGTGAGCTCATCGGACAGATGTACGATGCAGCTACAGCTGATGCAGTACGTATTCAGTACGGCGGATCAATGAACGCTGGCAACGCTGCTGAGCTTCTTTCAAAGCCTAACATCGACGGTGGTCTTATCGGAGGCGCAAGCCTTAAGCCAGATTTCGGCCAGATTGTTAACGCTTAATACTTTGATTAAAACGGCTCCTATCCAGGGGCCGTTTTTTAATTCTATTGTTAACCACTCTTTTTTACTTGTGTTAACTGATATATAATATAGGAAATATCGATTATTCGGTTATGAGGGTGGAACTAAATATGATTTATCTGGTTTGTTTTTCTGTGGCTCTATTGCTTCTGCTGTATATTATGACTTATGGCAGGATAATAGACTATAATCTTATGCTCTTAACAGTGGTGGTGGCAGTAAGTAACGGGGGATATTATGCTCTTTCGGTTGCTAAGACGCTTCCTGAGGCGATTTTAGCCAACACCATATCTTATGTTCTTGGAATATTTTCTCCAATGCTTTTATTTTTCATTGTCTGTGGAGTGTGCAAGATACAGCTTCCAAATCCTGTAATTGGCATTATAACACTGATACAGATCCTTATATATGCAAGTGTATGTACAGTTGGAAGGCTTGATATCTTTTATACGTCTGTACAGATGCATTTAACTGAAACTGGTACATATCTTACCAAGACCTACGGACCAATGCACACAGTCTATCTTATTTCACTGGCGTTTTATACACTGGCAAACATCGCTGTTGCCGTGTATTCCATTAGAAGGAGGACTGCGGTAAGCCGAATAAACGTGGATATCCTGCTATTTGTGGATCTCTTTTCAATTGGGGTCTATGCCAATGAAAGGATGGTAAAAACGCCTATTGAGCTTATGCCTGTTGCTTCCACAATAACACTGGTGATAATGCTAATACCTCTTGTTAAGGTGGCTATCTTTTCACCCTATAACAACGTGGAAATCGTGGATACAGAGTTTAACAACAAGGGATATCTTGTGTTCTCCAAGCA
>NZ_JAGAYD010000111.1 GCF_017940685.1 Butyrivibrio sp.
ACTATTCCTGCGGGAAAGAGCTATCAGTTTGATGCAAGTGTATCTGGTGGCAATGGATATGACCCATCAGTTACATGGTCGATCTATGGCAATCAGTCTGCTGACACAACCATAGATGGAAATGGAAAGCTAACTGTTGCCTCTTCTGAACCATCAAGTTCTCTTGCAGTTATGGCAACATCAAAACAGGATCCTTCATTTAGTGACAGAGCGCTGGTTTCTATTGCAAGCGTCGACTACATTGTAAGTGTCAAGGCTGATCCTGTAGAGGGCGGCGCCATAGCGGGAGGCGGAGCAGTAAGAGCCGGAGGAAGCTGCACAGTATCTGCTTCGCCTAATAACAACTATGTGTTCAAAGGCTGGTACGAGGGTGGAAACATTATCTCAAACAGCGGATCTTTTACTGTATCAAACATCGCAGGTGACAGAACCCTTGTTGCGAAGTTTGAAAGAAATGCCTGCTATATCAGGACAAATGTCAATGACACCAACGGCGGAACTGTTACAGGAAGCGGATCTGTAGCTTACGGTGGAAAGTACACCATAACAGCCAAGGCTAACTCCGGCTACAGCTTTGCGGGATTTGTTGAAAATAATAAGACCATATCAACAGCTTCTTCCATCGAGCTGAACAATATTACGTCAGACAGGACCATTACAGCTGTATTTAACAGGGAAAAATGCAACGTGAACATCACAGTTAATCCTCAGGATACAGGTAAGGTTGAGGGTGCTGGCAAGTACAACAAGAACTCAAAGGTAGAGGTCAAGGCAAGAGCTTATGACGGATACGAGTTCGCCGGCTGGTCCATCAACGGACAGGTGGTTTCAAAAGATGAAAAGTACACCATCGACAAGATTAAGAATGACGTAAATATCGTTGCTAATTTCATGAAGAAAAATGCCACAACCTACAAGCTCACTTCTGGCATTGCAAATGCGGGAGGAAGCATTGTTCCAAGTGGAGACCTTGTGGTTGCAGAGGGCAGCAGCGTTACATACAATATCATGCCGCAGGCTGATTATAATATCACCGCAGTCATGGTTGATGGCAAGAATATTGGAGCAGCATCAAGCTACACCTTCAACAACATAAGGGGCGGGCATACGATCACAGCAAGCTTTGAAAAGAAACCTGCACCAGCTCCTGCAAGTAACCAGAAGGCTTCCGGAAATTCCAAACAGGCTGCAACACCTAAAAAGAATGAGGCTCCAAAGCAGACGGAGTACAACGGTGCTACAGCAGCTGACGGCGCAGTACCAGAGCAGCAGGTTGTAGATGTAACTGTACCTGAAAAGGAAGATGAACTTGACGGTGAAGAATACGAGGACGATGTCTATACAGAGGCTACGGAAATTGCAGATTCCGAAGTTCCTCTTGCAGCTGGATCAGTAATGGCAAGACATGACCTGGATGAAGATACCTTGAGGATCCTCATAAATGATGATGCAGTTCTTCCTATGCTGAGAGAGGCATTCGAAGATGGAACACTTCAGATCACGGTAAACAACAGCTATGCACAGGATAAGCAGGAAACAGCGGTAGCTTTGTATTACCAGCAGCCTACTTTGATAAATTTTGAGGATGTCATCGCAGAAACGCTTACAGCTGATGAAAAGTATGCAGTACTCACAGGAACTCCTGTAGCCTTCAATATTGATATCAGCGAAAATTCCGCCTTTGTAGATGCTAATGTCAAGGAGCAGATGCAGAAAAAGGTTGGCTACAAGCCAGTTACTTATTTTGACTTCCTTATCATGAAGAGCATGGGCGGCGAGACAACGGTGATCAACAAGACAGCTTCTGAGCTTGAAGTTGTGGTTCCAATTCCGGAGCAGTACCGAAAGGCCGGCAGAAAGTTCTTTATTATAAGAAATCACAATGGAGCGGTAGACGTTCTTGAGGACATTGGAGATGATCCAGATACTATCACCTTCAGAACAGACAGATTTTCTGAATATGCCATCGCCTATGAGGCCATAAATGTCAATAAACTGATCCTTAGATTTGGCATCATAGCATTTGTTTCACTTATTCTTGCAGTTATCTGTTTTGCAAATCTCGTAAAGTATAAGAGAAGTGCAAGAATTAGGGCGAAAAGATAATTAATATTCGAAAAACTGTGTTATAATATTTTGTATAAACATACATGCGCAAAGCGCTTAAAACATCATATAAAAACCAACAACGAAAGGCAGGAAACGGAACATGAACAAGACATTTAGTAAGGGTGAAGTTATTTTCCGCGAGGGAGATAACGGCGAGAGCTTTTTTGAGATTGTCAAAGGTAAGGTTGGCGTATATGCTGCTTACGGAACAGAAACTGAGCAGAAGCTCACAGAGATTGGGGCTGGTCATATTGTTGGCGAACTTGCTCTTATTGATGCATTCCCAAGAAGTGCAACCGTTGTTGCTCTTGAAGATACAGATCTTACTGAAGTTACTATCGATGAGATGAGATCCTACTTTGAGGGATCACCTGACAAGATCAAGTTTATTCTTTCAGAGCTTGGAGAGAGACTTCAGAGACTTACAGACGATTACACAGATGCATGTGTGACTATCAGAGAGCTTTATCCTGTAGGAGAAGAGAGAAAGCCTGGTATTGCAGACAAGATCAAGAAGTTTGTTAATTCCTATAACCT
>NZ_JAGAYD010000112.1 GCF_017940685.1 Butyrivibrio sp.
GTTGTTCAAAGTATCAGACCCTCAAGTTTGCCCCTCAACAAGTCGGTCTTATTTAGAGTCAAACCCTCAAGTTAGACCCTCATTTAAGACGGCAAACCCTCAACAAGTTTGATTATCCCTTATTCTTGCGGATACGGATCTCACTTCTGCTAAAATATCTTGGATCATTATATAAACTTGCTGCAGCTCTCATTGCATCACTCATTTTGATACCTCCATGCGAACGTTTGTTGCGAACAATTGTTCTATAAATATAATATCGAACATATTTTCTGTTGTCAACATTTTTCGAACATATTTTCCGAACAAACATTTGCATTAATACTCTGGAATGTGCTATACTTAGTGTCAGTAAGAGATTCATATATTAGGAGGGGCCTATGTCAAAAGGTAAGATTTCACCTAAACAGCAGGAAATTCTTGAATATATTAAGGAACAAACGTTATCTCGAGGATTCCCACCTGCAGTTAGAGATATTTGCAAGGCGGTTAATTTAAAATCTACTTCTTCAGTTCATTCTCATCTTGAGACATTAGAGAAAAACGGATACATTCGAAGAGATCCTACTAAGCCAAGAGCTATAGAGATCTGTGATGATGGATTTAATATGGTCAGAACAGAAATTGTCAGCATCCCTGTTATCGGTCAGGTTGCTGCAGGAACTCCTATTCTGGCAGAAGAAAACATAGATTCATATATTCCAATTCCTGCAGAGATGTGCCCTAAGGGATCAGATGCTTTTATCTTAAATGTTAAAGGCGATTCAATGATCAACGCTGGAATATACAATGGAGACAAGCTTTTTGTTCAGGTGTGCAACACTGCCAAGAATGGAGACCAGGTCGTGGCTCTTATTGACGATTCTGCTACTGTTAAGACCTTTTACAAAGAGCAGGGACATATAAGACTCCAGCCTGAAAATGACTCAATGGATCCAATTATTGTTGATGATTGTAAGATACTTGGAAAAGTATTCGGAGTTATGAGATTCTATTAAATAAAAAACCCGCTAGCATACACATAATATGTTAGCGGGTTTTAAAATACATTTATTTACCTGAAGTTATTTAAGGTCAGATGTTTCCACAACCTTACCATCTCTCCAGATTCTCTCAAGGTCATAGAAAATTCTGTTTTCACTGTCAAATACATGGACAATGATATCGCCAAAATCTAAAAGTATCCAGTTTGCTCCGTCGTATCCTTCTACATTCTTGGTGAAAAAGCCTTCTCTTCCAAGCTTTTCCTGAACGTTATCAGCAAGTGCCTGTACCTGGTTTCTATTAGTACCAGCAGCGATGATAAAGTAATCACCAAGTGTAGAAATACTGCTGATATCTAGGACTTTGATATCTTCACCTTTTCTGTCTTCAAGAGCATCTACAGCAATTGCTGCCATTTTCTTTGAGTTTTCTAAATCTGACATGTACACCTCTTAATCATTATATCTGTCTTTATAGTATTCATAGGCGATCATTGTTGCATCGTCTATTTCTTTGCCAATGGTCTTAAGATATATTACAGAATTATGAAGGATATGTGCAAGACATCTATCAATGTCTGTGTAAGCTTCTTGTCTTATAGTATTCATATCATCTAAAGGCTTTCTGTTTGGCTCAATAAAATCTGCAATATATATTATTTTTTCAAGAAGGGACATATCTTCCCTTCCAGTGGTATGCCATCTGATAGCATTTAAAATATCAGTATCGTAAACATCATACTTGGTGCGGGCAAGAAACATTCCAACCTTGGCATGTAAGAGTGAGTGGTTTCTTTTTTCGACTTCTGAAATCTCAATCTTATTTTTTTCGCATATCTTAATCTGATCTTCATGTGACATGCATTTTGCGCAGTCATGAAGGAAACCTGCAATTAATGCCTTTTCAACGTCTTCGCCGTGGATAAATGCCATATTTGCTGCAGTATATGCAACACCGAGGGTATGATCAAACCTGTCTGGTTTTAGCTCTTTTTCCAGGGATTTTCGAAGCTTTTGAGATATTTCTATAGTCTTCATCGATAGAGCCCCTTAATACACATAAATTCAATACACTGTTCTGGCATAAGATACCTTACGGAGCGTCCAGTCTTAACTCTCTGTCTGATATCTGTTGATGAAATATCAATCCTGTTAAAGGTCATGAGCCGAATATCAGCTCCAAACCTTGTAGCAAGTTCTCTTTGCTTCTTATCCAGTGCAGCAATATCATCATCTGCTCTTACTGCAGCTAAAATAGTACAGGACTGCAAAAGCTCTTTTGCCATGTACCAGGTGTCAATACCAATTATTGAATCGCCGCCGAGTATCAGATACAGCTCATCTCCTGGATACATGAGCTTAAGCTCCTGGATAGTGTCATAGGTATAAATGCCCTCAGGCTTATCAATCTCAAGCCTCGAGCATGTAAAATATGGATTGTCAGATATTGCCATTTTAACCATCTGATAACGTATATCACCACTTGTAACTTCTTTTCTGTTGATCAGATGTGCAAGGTTGTTGGGGATAAAGATTATTCTGTCGAGCCCAAACTGTTCTCTAGCAGCTTCACCAAGAAGAAGGTGTGCGTTATGGATTGGATCAAAAGTTCCGCCAAGGATACCGATTTTTCTGCATTCCATATTGTGCCTCCATTAGTTGTTTGACTTAATTCTTCTTGCTTTTAGGTAAAATGATCTTTGGATCATCTTTAAATGGCTTATATAGTACAAATTTTCTTCCAATGACCTGAACAAGATCTGATCTTGAACGCTCAGAAACTGTAATCGCAACTTCCTTTACATCATCGAGACAGTTCTTTAAAACAGTGATCTTGATAAGTTCATGTGTATTAAATGCTTCTGAAATAGCATCTATAACTTCAGGAGTCACGCTGCCTTTTCCAATCTGAAAAACAGGGTCAAGGTCAGCTGCAAGACTCTTTAAATATGCTCTTTGTTTACTGGTTAATGTCATTCTTCTTCATCCTCATAGTCATCTTCGTTTGTATCATTAAAAGGCTGTGTGTCAGCATTTCTGTAATATTCAAAGCTGTAACCGTACATTCTTACTGTATCACCCTCGCCAATATGGAGCTTTTCAAGTTCATCAAGTATACCATTGTCAGCAAGGAATTTCTGGAAGAACGCAAAGCCCTTTTCAGACTCAAGATTTGTGTAACCAAGCATTTTCTCAATCTTAGGTCCTTCTATTACATACTCAGCTTCTTCACTGTCATAATAAACGGTAAATGACTCGTCAATATTTTTAAGTTCCTGCTCAGGGAAGTACTCCTGCTCAAACACTACCGGCTCAGACTCAGTCTCAGAAAGGGTCCTACTTACATAGTATAACAAGTCTTTGATACCTTTTCCAGTAAGGGTGGAGGTTGCAAAGACCTTAACCCCAAGTGGCTCATACTTTTCTTTGATCTTCTTAATTATTTCTGAATATTCCCCATCAGGGAGCATGTCAATCTTATTGGCAGCAATTACCTGTTTTTTCTTGGTTATATCTGCATTATAGCGCTCAAGCTCATTATTTATAGCTTCGAGATCTTCAAGTGGATCTCTTCCTTCAGTTGAAGCTGCATCCACAACATGGATCATCATCCTTGTTCTCTCTATGTGTCTTAGGAACTCATGTCCAAGTCCTGCTCCGTCAGAAGCTCCTTCAATAAGACCAGGAATATCTGCAACCACAAAACCTCTTGCATCGTCAAGATCCACAACACCAAGCATTGGTGACAATGTTGTGAAATGATAGTTGGCAATCTTTGGTTTTGCATTAGATACTTTTGAAAGAAAAGTCGACTTACCAACATTTGGGAAACCAACAAGGCCTACGTCAGCAATAACTTTAAGCTCTAATAATACTTCAAGCTCCATTGCTGGCTGACCAGGCTGAGCATACTTTGGTGCCTGCATAGTGGAAGTTGCGTAATGCATGTTACCATTTCCGCCTTTGCCGCCTTTAAGTACAACTACTTTGCTGTTATCGCCACTCATATCAGCGATGACTTTTCCGCTTTCAGCTTCTTTTATAACTGTACCCTCAGGTACATTGATAATGAGGTCGGATCCATTCTTTCCATGCATCCTCCTCTTATTTCCATCTTCACCATTTTCTGCTTTATACTTGCCACCGTAATGGAAATCAGCAAGGGTATTGATTCCCTTATCTACTGCAAAGATTATATCTCCGCCTTTTCCTCCGTCTCCTCCATCAGGACCACCATTTGGCACGTATTTTTCACGGCGAAAAGAAATATGGCCATCGCCACCTTTTCCGCTCTGAATGAATATTCTTGCTTTATCAACAAATACAGGCATATGTTTACCTCAATATGTTCTGAAAAAAATAGGCTTCAAACGAACAATGTTTGAAGCCTGATAAAAACTAATTACTTATTCTCTACAGGATGAACGCTGGCCTGCTTTCTGTCTCTGCCCTTGCGCTCAAATCTAAGAATACCATCAACAAGTGCAAAGAGTGTGTCATCGCTACCGATTCCAACATTTACACCTGGATGAATGTGTGTTCCGCGCTGTCTGTATAAAATATTACCAGCCTTTACGAATTGTCCATCAGCTCTTTTTGCTCCAAGTCTCTTGGATTCTGAATCTCTACCGTTCTTAGTAGATCCAACACCCTTCTTATGAGCAAAAAATTGAAGGTTCATATTCATCATGACTTATACCCTCCTAAATTTAATGTTCAAAAACTTCTTACCATACTGATCTGATATACCTTTGACACCAAGCTCAAAAGACCTGAGCAAAAGATCTGCTTCTTTTGAAGGAATATCCTTGAAAGATAATCTGATGATCCCATCATTTTCGCTTTCAAAAACATTAGTTTTATCTTTTGTAAGCTGCTCAATGGAATTAACAGTATTGATAGTCAGCACAGAAACAGCCGCACAAACAATATCTTCTCCATATTCAGCATATCCAGCATGACCATTACATTCTATTTCTCTATAATTGTCATCTGATGTCTTGGTTATTGTAATAGTTGTCATGGTATATTAAACCAAAAATTACATTGAAATCTTGTCAATCTTAACAAGTGTAAATGGCTGTCTATGACCGTTTTTCTTGTGATAGCCAGTCTTTCTCTTGTACTTGTAAACAACAACCTTCTTAGCACGGCCCTGCTCAACAACTGTTGCGCTAACCTTAGCACCAGAAACATCGCCTGCAACCTTAAGTGCCTTGTCATCGTTTACTGCAATAACATTGTCAAATGTTACTTCTTTTCCAGGCTCTACATCAAGCTTCTCAACCTTGATCTCATCGCCCTCGGAAACTTTGTACTGCTTTCCACCAGTTACAATAATTGCGTACATAAGTTACCTCCTTCTTCTAAAAAACTCGCTAACTTCGGCGGGGCAAGGCCCACTTATGCCTAGTTAAGCGGCATACCATGGTATATTAACACAGCCTCTAAGGCTTGTCAACAGTATCTGTGTTATTTTGTAGAACTTCTTTTAACGTTTTATCATTTTTGTTTCGAGTAAGCTCAATGATCCCAAGCCCCGTGATATCAATAAACTCTGTGTGAACCGTTTCTTTCCGTGCCAGAGTCTTTACGTAACTACAAAGCTTATCTGTATCTTCCTTACTTTTCATATTGATAAAATCAATAAGTATCATTCCGGAAAGATTGCGAAGCCTTATCTGCCTGAAAATTTCATCTGCTGCTTCGTAGTTGATCTTTAAAAAGGAATCTTTCTTTTTATCAATTGCTTTGCCAGAATTTACATCTATGGCATTAAAGCTTTCCAGCTGCTCTATTATGAGAAATCCGCCGCTTTTTAACCAGACCTTATTATGAAGAAGTTTTTCGATATCCTGTTTTATGCTATAAACGACAGATTTATTTATAACTTTGTAATCTGTTATTTCTCTGGACTTAAGAAAGTTTTTAGCTCTAAGGATATGTTCATCTATATCGCCCATCTTACTTTTCTTAATACAGGAATAAAGAGATCTCTTTTTGCCTTCTGTAAGAAGCTTTTCAAGTTCATTTAAAGAAAATCTTATATCTGCTATTATCAGCGGAACAGCTTCTTCTATTGGAAGTTCTGCACTTTCTGTTCTGATTATTACTCCAAAGCCGGCTTCAGATAAGGCATTAGAATATTCTGACAAAAGAGCTGGATATTCTTTTTTAATCTCTGCAATAAGAAGACTTCGAACATCCTCAGAAAGCTTAAGAGAAGCGCCAACACCACGTCTTCCAAGGGTAATTACTGAATATTGTCCAGAAACAGATATATGCGAAGTTAGCTTGGCTTTTTTAAGCTTAATTTCCTCTGTATCAACCTGTAACAGGATCTCATCCCCCTGTCTTAATTCTTTTGAAGATGAGATACTTCTATTTGCCACGCATGATGGCAAAATGCTCTTAAACGGAACATAACCAATCTTTCCGTCACCAAATCTTACGAAAGCAGATTGAAGATTATCCAGAATGTTATCAACCCTGCATAAATAGACACTGCCCAGATCTGATTCCCTTACGAGAGATAGAAAAGAAAGCTTGTCATCTATATATACAGATACAAGTGGATAATTTTGGTATTCAGAAATAAAGATATCAGCCATTTATGTATATTCTCTCATTTGTATCATTTGTTATGAAAGGTTCAATATAGTTCCCATCGCTATCGGACCCTGATCTATAGATATCTATCCTGTGTATGTCAAGGAATTTAGTGTCGAACTCCCTATTTACACTTTTATAAAAATATTCAAATATTAGCGCAGGTTTAAGTGTTTCCTTGCTGCTCATACTAAGAAGCATCTCTACTTTCCTGCTTTCGTGATCAAAAGAGTAGTTAAATATCATCTGTTTCATATCAATCTCTTTTTCACCACTCTTTGTCTTTTTCATGGCAGGAAGCTTATCATTTCCAAGGTACTGCTCAAGCTTATAAGTCCAGTCATCAAAATCAGCACTATCACGAAGTCTAAGTGAGTATCTCGCAGCAACAGAGAGAGTCATGGCCTTATCTTCTCCTTCTGACAGCTCTTTTATAGCACGTATTTCTACACCTTCGTTCATAACACAGTTTAACCTGTCCATGATATCCTGTGCTGAAACCATGGAATTGACAGTCATATCCAGGTATTCGCCATCGCTTGTTGCGCCAACACTAAGTGGTTGTGCAAAAGATAACACCTGGTGTGGGCTAAAGCCTTCAGAGTACTTTATATCAATATCTGCCCGTCTGATAGCTTTTTGAAAATAGCGCATAAGATCAAGATGACCTATGAACTTTATAGGTCCGTTTTTCGAAAATTTCAAGCGTAATTTATTCAACTGTCTTTTCCTCCTTGCATACACCAACGCCATAGGAAGCTGCTCCACAACCCAGGCATCCTTTTTTGCAGTTGGTTGAAGGAAGACCTTTCCTAGCTGTGTGCCATTCTCTCAAAAGGAACTCTTTTGTTACGCCGCAGTTTAGTATATCCCAAGGGAAAATCTCATCATCTTTTCTTTCCCTGGTGGTATAGAAAAATGGATCAATACCGCACTCATCAAAGGTTTCAATCCATTTTCCAAAATCAAAGAATTCACTCCACGCATCAAAAATACAGCCTTTTTCATAGGCCTTAAGTATTACGTCACAAAGCTTTCTATCGCCTCTGGCAAATATACCTTCCATCATACTTGCGTCAGCTTCATGCCAGTTGTACTTGATATGTTTCTGATTGAGCTGAGCCATGATTCCTTTCCTTGTCTTATTGGCTTTATCAAGGAATTCTTCTTTAGTATTCATTCTTGCCCACTGGAATGGTGTGAAGGGCTTTGGCACAAAGAAGGAAGTGCTGGCTACAATATCAATTGTTCTTCCATTTCTCTTTTCCTTGGGAACAGTTTCAAAGTAAAGAGCTGCAATCTTATTGGCAATATCACCTATTCCAAGTATGTCCTCATCTGTTTCACCTGGGAGCCCTAGCATAAAGTAAAGCTTTACCTTATTCCAGCCTCCAAGGAAGGCCTGCTCAGAGCCTCGAAGAATGTCTTCTTCAGTAAGACCTTTGTTTATCACATCACGCATCCTCTGAGTTCCTGCTTCCGGAGCAAAGGTAAGGCTACTCTTTTTAACATCCTGTACCTTACTCATTACATCAAGAGAAAATGCATCTATACGAAGACTTGGAAGTGAAATATTTATCTTTTTCTCATTGCACTTATCGATCAAAAAGTCCAAAAGCTCTGGGAGCTTGGAATAATCACTAGAGCTTAAAGAACTAAGTGATATTTCCTCATAGCCTGTGTTTTTAAGAGACTCAATTGCTATCTTTTTTAAGTACTCAATATCCTTTTCCCTAAGTGGCTTATAGAGCTGACCAGCCTGACAGAATCTGCAGCCCCTGATGCATCCTCGCATGATCTCCAGGACTACTCTGTCCTGGGTGACTTTGATGTAAGGAACTACAGGCTTTGTTGGATAAAACTCTTTTGAAAGATCAAGACACATCTCTTTATAAATTGTCTTTGGTATATCATCAAATACCGGTTCCATAGAAAGAATGGTGCCATCTTCCTTGTATTTGACATCATAAAGCGAAGGAACGTACATTCCGGGAATTTTAGCTACCTCATGTAAAAACTCACTCCTGGAAATGCCAATGTCCTTAAGATTTTTATAAAGGTCAAAAAGTTCCCTGTACCTCGTTTCGCCTTCACCGATGTAGAAAATATCAAAAAAGTCTGCTATTGGTTCGGGATTGTAGGTGCATGGACCACCACCAATAACTATTGGATCATCCCATGTTCTGTCTATAGTTTTAAATGGAATCTTTGAAAGATCCAGAATCTGCAGAATATTGGTATAACACATCTCATACTGGAGGGTAAATCCAAGGAAATCAAAGTCCTTGACCTTATCCTGAGATTCAAGCGCAAAAAGAGGAATGTCCTGCCTCCTCATCACTGCATCCATGTCCATCCATGGTGAATAGACACGTTCGCACCATACGTCTTCGTAGGAGTTGAACATTCCATAAAGAATCTGTATTCCGAGATGAGACATTCCGATTTCGTAAACATCAGGAAAACAAAAGGCAAATCTGATATCTACCTTTTCCTTATCCTTCATCACGCAGTTAACTTCGCCTCCAATGTATCTTTCCGGCTTTTCAATACTGAGTAATGTCTCATCTGACAGAGCTAAATTTAAATTCATTTTACTTTCCTTTATCGTCTTGACAATTCGTCTGTTATATCCTCCCAGCTAACATTTTTAACAGCCATGAGGACCATCATATGATACAGGAAATCTGACATTTCGTAAATAACCTCATTGTCATTTGGGTTCTTGGCAGCTATAACCATCTCTGTAGCTTCTTCCCCGACTTTTTTAAGGATCTTGTCAATGCCTTTATCAAACAGATAATTTGTATAAGATCCTTCTCTGGGATTTTCTTTTCTGTCTTTTATAACTTCATAGACACTGCCTAAAACCTTCTGAGGGTTTTTCTCACTGTATTCCTTTTTGGCTATGTCATTAAAGAAACAGGAATAACTTCCGGTATGACAGGCTGCGCCAATCTGTTTAACCTTAGCAAGAATCGTATCAAGATCGCAATCAGCTGTAAGGCTCTTTACAAACTGATAGTGAGAACTTGTTTCTCCCTTTATCCAAAGCTCATTCCGTGAGCGGCTAAAGTATGTCATCTTGCCGGTCTCAAGAGTCTTGTTATAGGCCTCTTCGTTCATGTATGCTAGCATCAGAACCTGATCAGTCCTGTAGTCCTGAACAATAACTGGGACCATTCCATCTGAGTTTTTCTTAAGATCTGCCCAGGTAAAAGAACTACTTAAAGACCTGTCAGTAACATCCTTTTCGATAACATCTTTCCCATCGTAAAAAAGATATTCATCATTTTCAGTATCAGGAAGCTTTGCTCCATCCTGATCTACAAAACGGATAAGCTCTGAACTTAATGACTCTACCTGATCCTTATTGTTATCTATAGTTTGAGGATCATCGTAGCAGATAACGATTTTTTCTTTTCCGAATTTCTCAGAAACCTCTTTTAAGATCTCAATGTTTGAAGGCTTGGAAAAGTTAAGGGCAGCTTTCTTGCAACCAGCATACAATAGCTTTTTTATGTCTTCCATCCTCTTGACATTTCCAGCTCCGGTAACAGGTACATCAACTTCCTTGCAAATGTCCTTGATAATATCAAGAGCCTCTTCATGGGCAGCATCGTTACCTGATTCAGACATATCAAATACTATGATCTCATCAGCACCGTTATCAGAGATGCTTCCTGCATAGGAAACTGGATCATCACTTATAACAGTTTTTCTGTCACTTGAGGATACGATCGTTTTATTCAAAAGAAATATATAGCCCGCTACTTTTTTCTTGTTATTCTGCATATTAAAGCGCTCCTTTAGTGCTCAGTACGTCTGTGATCCTGGGATCAAATGTAGATGCCTCGTCCAAAGCTTTGGCGAAGGCCTTGAACATAGCCTCGATCTTGTGGTGGTCGTTCATGCCTGTGATAACCCGAAGGTGCAGGTTCATGGCTGCTGAGTAAGAAACAGCATAAAAGAACTCTCTTACAAGCTGTGTATCAAAATCGCCAACCATAGGCGCATCGAAATTGGCATCCATGACAAAATATGGTCTTCCACACAGGTCAACAGCACTCATTACCAGGGTTTCATCCATTGGAAGTATCATGCTGCCATATCTTTTGATGCCCTTTTTGTCACCAAGAGCCTGTGCTATTGCCTGTCCAAGAACGATTCCAGTATCTTCAACAGTGTGATGACCGTCTACCTCAAGGTCTCCTGAAACTCTGACATCCATGTCATAAAGTCCATGTTTTGCAAATCCTGTAAGCATATGATCAAAAAAACCAATGCCTGTTTCGATGTTTGAAACACCAGTCCCATCAAGGTTTAATGAAATTTTTATATTTGTTTCTTGCGTTTTTCTAGTAACTGTGGCTTGTCTTGTCCCCATAGCTTGTGGCTCCTTAGAAATTGTAACTAAATGTTGTCGTTTCAAAATATTAAGATTATGTAAACTTGCATTTAATTTTTATTTTAGAAAGTTCACTTGCATTTTTAACACAATTTTACACAATTACAAATGTGATTTTATCGGCATTATCCATATCGGTCATTATTATAAAAACAGTCAAATCCTATTCAAACCTAACGGCGATAGAATTTGCATGTGCAGTAAGTCCTTCTCTGGTTGCAAACAATTCAATATCTTTGTGAACATTAAATAAAGCCTGTTTTGAATAAGAAATAATACTTGTTTTCTTTACAAAATCATCTACTGAAAGTGGCGAGAAGAA
>NZ_JAGAYD010000113.1 GCF_017940685.1 Butyrivibrio sp.
TATCTTAAGCTGATGAGAAATCGCTGACTGGGTCATATTGAGCTTATCTGCAATATCACCAACGTTCATCTCTTCATCAAAGAGCTCGAACAGTATCCGGATCCTTGTAGAATCGCCAAACACCTTAAACAGTTCAGCCAGGTCGTAGAGCTCATCTTCATTGGGAAGATCTCTGTGCATCTGTATCTCCTTTCTGCGGAACCCCTTGCAGTAACTGCCCTGCAGCATCTATTCCGCTCCCTCATTTAAACATATGAACATCTGCTCATATGTTTAATATATTCTCCTTTTTCCTCTCTGTCAACCCCAAAACAAACACTTTTTCATTTTTATCATCTGTAACAGGCATTGGGAAAAGAAATTTGCCCAAAAACCGCTTGCATTCGTATAAATAGGTGTATAATGTATGTAGGGAAACTGCATAGAGAGGAGGCGACGTCTATGAGGAAATCTATTTTTTCGAAATCGCTGGGTGCTCTGATCATTTCTTTTGCAATGCTGATCGTCATGTGCGTTCCCGCCATGGCTGCAGGCAGTATCATCACAGAGGCTCAGGCTAAAAAGATCGTGCTTAAAGATGCAGGCCTTAAAGAAAAACAGGTTATATTCCTGAATGTTGAAACTGTCACAGATGAGGAGAAAAAGTCCGATAAGGATGAAAAAGCCGATGAGGCTAAAACTACTGATAAAAGTGAAAAAATTTCTGTGACAAAATATGAGCTTACATTCTATCACGAGAACACTGCATATGAATATACTTTGGATGCAGCTACAGGAGAAATCCTGGAATCCGACAAGGATGAGGAATTTTACTTAAATCCTGGTGCTCTTCCATCCAGTATCACTCTTCCATGAGATATACAGCGTATTTAAAAGCCAGTGGCAAATCGCCACTGGCTTTTTTATGTCTATAGATTACATTCCCTTCATAAGGTCAAAGAGACTTATCTGATTGGAGTCAGGAATATCTCCAAGAAGCCCCATATCTGCCATCTTGTCGATGACGCCCTGAGGGCACTTGGTTCTCTGGCGGAAGTCATCCTTACTAAGGAAAGAACCGTCCTTGGCTGCTTCCACAATCTGGTCAGCAGCTTTTTCACCCATACCATCGATACTGGTAAGAGCAGGCATGATCTTGTCACCAATTACCTGGAAGTCCCTACTCTTAACCTTGAAGATGTCGATCGGCATAAACTCTATGCCTCTTTCGTACATCTCCTCCACAAGCCTCATATCGCCGTACTCGTTCTGCTCTGAGTTGGAAAGCGTATCCTTGCGGCTCTGGTAGTCCTTCATTATGGCGTGAAGATGGTTTTCACCAAGGCACATGTGCTCGTAGTTGAAGGCCTTGGCCCTTATACTGAACCAGGCTGCGTAAAAGGCCTGTGGTACATATACCTTAAAGTAAGCAATTCTCCAGGCCATCATAACGTAGGCTGCAGCATGGGCCTTAGGGAACATGTACTTGATCTTTTCGCAGGACCATATGTACCAGTCGGGAACACCGTGGTCAGTCATATCTTTTTTCCATTCAGGCCAGTTGGATTCCTTGCCCTTGGCAACCTTACCCTTACGAACAGCCTCCATGATCTTGAAGGACTCAGACTTATCAAGTCCCTTCTGGATCAGGTAGATCATGATATCGTCACGGCAGCAGATACAGGTATCGATGGTGGCCTTGCCCTCCTGGATAAGGGTCTGGGCGTTACCAAGCCAAACGTCAGTACCATGGGACAATCCAGAGATCCTTATAAGGTGGGAAAGAGACGATGGCCCTGCATCAATAACCATCTGCATGGCAAAGTCTGTACCAAACTCAGGAAGTCCAAGGCATCCAAGCTTGGTGCCTCCAAGCTGCTCAGGTGTTACGTTTAAAGCCTCTGTGTTCATGAACAGGCTCATTACGTTCTTATCATCAAGAGGAACCATCTTGGGGTCAAGACCTGTGCAGTCCTGCAAAAATCTTATCATTGTGGGATCATCGTGTCCCAGGATATCAAGCTTTAACAGGTTATGGTCAATTGAGTGGTAGTCGTAGTGGGTTGTAATTGTGGCCGTTGTCATATCGTTGGCCGGGTGCTGTACAGGACAGAAGGAGTTGATATCCTCTCCTACTGGAAGAACTATGATTCCTCCAGGGTGCTGACCTGTTCCACGCCTTATGCCGGTACAGCCCTGAACTATCCTGTTTATCTCGCACTTTCTCTTGCTGGCCCCAATGCCGTCGTAATATTTTTTAACAAAACCGTAGGCAGTCTTGTCTGCCAGAGACGCAATGGTTCCTGCCCTGAAGGTCTGTCCGTAGCCAAAGATAACCTCTGTGTACTTGTGGGCCTTACTCTGATACTCACCAGAGAAGTTAAGGTCGATATCAGGCTCTTTATCACCCTTAAATCCAAGGAAGGTCTCGAAAGGAATGTCAAAGCCGTCCTTGTTCATCATGGTGCCGCACTTAGGGCATCTCTTGTCAGGCATGTCGCAGCCTGAGTTACCGCCAAAGGCCAGAACCTCCGGCGAATCAAAATCACTGTATTTACAGTGAGGGCAAACATAGTGAGGGCTTAAGGAATTAACCTCAGTAATACCTGAGGCAAAGGCCACAAATGAAGATCCTACTGATCCTCTTGAGCCTACCAGATATCCATCCTCAACGGACTTCCACACCAGCTTCTGGGCAATGATATACATAACCGCGAAACCATTTTTGATAATGGAGTTAAGCTCTCTTTCAAGACGTTCCTGAACGATCTCAGGAAGCTCTTCGCCGTATATCTCATGGGCCTTGTCGTAGCAAATCTTGGTCAGGATACCGTCACTGTTTTCAATGACAGGGGCACATTTATCAGGGCGCACAGGAGAAATGGAATCGCACATATCAAGGATCTTCCTGGTGTTGTCCACAACGATCTCCCTGGCCTTGTCTCCTCCAAGGTAATCAAATTCTGCCATCATCTCGACAGTAGTTCTTAAAAAGAGTGGTGCCGGCTCCTCGTCGTTCATACCTTTTCCTGCCATGATGATGGTCCTGTAGATTTCATCCTCAGGATTTAAAAAGTGAGCGTCGCAGGTGGCAACAACTGGCTTATTAAACTGTTCCCCAAGCCTGATGATCTCTTTATTGATCTCCCGGATATCATCGTCGCTATTGATATCCTCGTACCTCTCGCTGTCCACCATAAAGTGGTTGTTGGCAACTGGCTGGATCTCCAGATAGTCATAGAAGCTCACAAGCCTTGCGATCTCTTCTGGGGGCCTTCCCTCTACAACAGCGCCGTACAGTTCGCCTGCGCAGCAGGCACTTCCAACGATAAGGCCCTCTCTGTACTTGATAAGCTCACTCTTAGGGATAAGAGGGAACCTTCTAAAGTAATCAATATGGGACTTACTTATAAGCGTATAGAGGTTGACCCTTCCAAGGGTGTTCTTTGCAAGGATTATGCAGTGGTTAGGACGAAGATGCCTTATCATCTCAGGGGTTGGCTTACCAAGAATGTTGACCTGAGTAAGGTCTAAAGCACCCTGTTCTTTGAGCATAGGCACAAACTTGTTGAAGATAAGGGCTGTACATTCAGCGTCATCTACCGCCCTGTGGTGATGCTCAAGAACAATGTTAAGGGTCTTGGCTACTGCATCAAGGGTGTGCTTGGCCTGCAGAGGGAAAAAGTATCTTGAAAGCCACAGTGTATCTACTGTGGTATAATCTACGTCAATACCTAGTTCCTTGCAGTTCTGATTGATAAAGCTGATGTCAAAGGTAACGTTATGTCCTACAAGAACTGCGCCTTTACAGAACTCCACAAACTTAGGGATAATTACTTCCCTTGTTGGAGCATCGATTACCATGTCATCAGTTATGCTGGTGAGCTTGGTGATCCTGTAAGGAATTGGAACCTGCGGATTTATGAACTCTGAAAATCTGTCTATGATCTCGCCATTTCTGATCTTTACAGCGCCAATCTCAATTATCCTGTTTTTTATAGGTGAAAAACCTGTAGTCTCGATATCAAATACTACAAAGGTAGTATCATCAAGGCTCTGTCCCTTGTCGTTTACAACGATCTCCTTAAGGTCATCTACTACATAGGCCTCTACACCCAGGATCAGTTTAAAGAAATCCTGCCTGTCGATAGGAGGCTCTCCTGCCTCTTTGCGGCGGCCATTCTCCTCTTTATAAAGGTCCTCCCAGACGTGGTTTGCATCTGTCAGAGCCTGAACAACACCGTGGTCTGTGATGGCAATACCTGGCATTCCCCATTTATAGGCCTGTTTAACTATATCCTTGACCTCTGATACACCGTCCATATCACTCATCTTGGTATGGCAGTGAAGTTCAACTCTCTTAACCTCTGCCATGTCCTTACGCTTAACGGTAAAGTCAGAGATCTTTTTAACACCAACAACAGACTGTATGGAAAGTTCGTGGTCAAACTTATCTACAGCAGCAATACCCTTGATCTTAACAAAGGCGCCCATCTTGATGTCCTTGGTGATGGCCGGGACATCTTCTGTATTTACAAACATCTTGACTGCAATTGAGTCAGTAAAGTCGGTGACAGCAAATATAAGGATAGTCTTTTCATTCCTTATATTCCTCTCATCATACTCTATGATCTTGCCGTGGATGGTGACTTCTCCAAGCTCGCCCATAAGGTCCACAAGCTTCATGGCCTCATCGTCAAAGTCTCTTCCAAAGATAACATCAGGATTATCTGACTTTTTGTAATTGGGTCCGCCAAATTCTTTTTTTCCAAAAGACTTGCCCTTGGCACCTTGTGGAAGTGACCTGTTTTCAAATTTAGTGGTCTTTTGTGCAGGAGCAGTTTCAGCTTTTTCGCTTTCCTTTTCCTTTTCTTTTTCCTTCTCTTCCTTTTCCTGGCTCTTGGCTTCAAGGTCTTCAAGCTTCCTGGCCATCTTACCGGCTTCAAGGCTGTAATCCGGCTCTTTATCCTCTTTTTCCACCTCTACAAATTCAGGGGAGATAACAACAGAGAGCCCGCATCTCTCGTTGAAGATCTTGGAAAGAACTCTTACAAGGTCGGGAGCTTTTCTTTTCCCGACAACACTGTCCTCAAGCCTTATGACCAGGTTGTCCTCATTAGGGTACAAAAAAGAAGCCGAACGAAAGAGACTATACTCCATATGGTCATAGTCTCTAAGCTCAAGCTCAATGCTCTCTCTGTATAGGTCTAATAAATTCTCTGGTGTGTACTGGGCAGATAAGGAAAACTTCTCGTAGATCTTGATGGTGATATCCTGATCCTTAAAAAGCTGCTTTTTTATGCCATCCTCTGTCCTTCTGATGTCTGACTTGTCGATGAGATTGTTGCTCTCAATATATATTCTGATAAAGTCCTGCTTACGAGTAGTAGAGACTTTTGTAACGTTTGTCTGTTCCATGATCTCGCTTGTCTTTGAATCAAGCTGTAGACCTGGAAAAACTTCGAAAAATGCCTTCCCCATAAAACTAATGCTTCCTCACAAAACTTCACAAAAACTACTTAACAAAAGAATCCAGCTCATCCTTCAAAGTCTGCAGCAGCTGATCTTCCGGGACCTTTTTTACCACTTCGCCCTTCTTGATAAGAAGTCCTTCATGGAGCCCTCCTGCAATTCCGATGTCTGCCTCCTTGGCCTCCCCAGGTCCGTTGACAGCGCATCCCATAACTGCAACCTTGATATCAAGGTCATAACCCTGAACCATGTTCTCAACTGCGTTTGCAAGTCCGATAAGATCGATGTTGGTCCTTCCGCAGGTTGGACAGGAAACAACTTCGATGCCGCCCTTTCTCATGCCAAGGGTCTTAAGAATTGTCTTGGCAGTCTTGATCTCTTCCACAGGATCTCCTGACAAAGAAACTCTGATGGTATCGCCAATGCCTTTATTTAAGATGATCCCAAGACCTACTGAGGACTTGATGTTTCCACCATAAACTGTTCCAGCCTCTGTGATTCCCACATGAAGAGGATACTGGCACTTTTCTGCCAAAAGCTCATGAGCCTTGACGCAGAGCATTACATTTGAAGACTTGATGCTGACAACCATGTTGTCATAGCCAAGATCCTCAATTATTCCGATCTTATCAATGGCGCTTTCCACAAGGCCCTCAGCAGTAACTCCGCCGTACTTCTCCACAAGATTTTTTTCAAGGGAGCCACTGTTAACACCAACTCTGATAGGAATGTTCCTCTCCTTGGCACAGGAAACAACAGCTGCGATCCTGTCCTTTGATCCGATGTTGCCTGGATTTATCCTTATTTTGTCAGCGCCGTTTTCCATAGCTGCAATTGCCATCTTGTAATCAAAATGGATGTCTGCAACGATGGGGATGCTGATCTGTTTTTTGATCTCAGCGATAGCCTTTGCTGCCTCTAATGTAGGCACTGTGCTTCTTATGATCTCGCATCCGGCCTCTTCAAGGCGCTTTATCTGGGCAACTGTAGCCTTCACATCCTCAGTCTTGGTGTTGGTCATGGACTGGATCAGCACTGGATTTCCGCCGCCGATCACTCTATCACCGATATGTATAACCTTAGTATTATCTCTATAAGCCATTTTTAATCCTCATCTAAATCATCTGGTGAATTTTGTTATGTCATTGAACAGAACAAATACCATAAGTCCCAGTAGCGCCAGCATTCCCACCATGTGTACAAAGCCTTCTTTTTCTGGTGGAACTGGCTTTCCTACAATTACCTCTATGAACTGGAATACCAGTCTTCCGCCGTCCAGCGCAGGAAGCGGCAACAGGTTCATAACTCCAAGGTTTACGGACAAAAGAACTGTAAGAGACAGCATAGTCAGTACCACAGCAGATACTCCGTAGGGCTTGACCTCTTCGTAGGTATCATCCACTATCTTCACCATTCCTACAGGTCCTGAAACGTCATCCTTATTTAACTTACCTTTTATCAAAAGCGCAAGGCTTCTGTAGGTGGTCTTAAAGTAGTAGCGAACCTCATACCAGGCATATTTAAGAGCCTCAGGGCCTTTAATGCTGCCATACTCCCCAAGGTAGATTCCCATGTAGTATCTGCCTGCCTCTTCGTCATACTTAGGAATAAGAGTTGTTCTTTTAACCTCTCCATCTCTCTCATAGACAATGTCCATGGGGCTTCCTTCAGCAAACTGGGATATCATGGTGACTTCCCCTGCCATGTGAACCTTTTCGCCGTCGATACTTATAAACTTATCTCCAGGAAGAAGTCCCGCCTCAGTAGCTGCTGAATCCTCTGTCATCTTGCTGATAACAGGAAAATCCCAGGCTGCAAAGCTTACCAGGATAACAGCAAGGATATAAGCGATAATAAAGTTTGCGAAAGGTCCTGCAAAAAGAGTTGCTATCCTTCTCCAGACTGGTGCGTTCAGGAATGAATGCTCATCATAGCCTTCCTTTTCCTCTGCCACAGGGTCCATTCCATCAAAGACACAGGCGCCGCCAATTGGAAGGAGCTTGATGCTGTAGAGGGTCTCTCCCTTTTTCTTTTTCCAGAGAGTTGGTCCCATTCCAACAAAGAATTCGTTGACCCTTATGCCACTTGACTTGGCTATGATAAAGTGGCCAAACTCGTGGGATGTGACCAGTATTCCAAATATTAAAAAGAAAATAAGTACACTAACTATCATTGTCTTAATAAAGTCCTTCTATTTTGAAGCTATTAAAGAGCAAGGTTTTCAAGGAAAGCGTATGTCTCCTTCTCTGCCGCAAGGATCTCTTCTACGCCAGGATTCTCTATAACCTTGTGATTTTCCATAGCTTTTTCTATCATCTCGTAAATCTGGAGGTATTTGATATCTCCCTTTAAAAATCTCTTAACTGCCATCTCGTTGGCTGCGTTAAATACTGTAGGCATGCTGCCGCCACGTCTTGCAGCATCAAATGCAAGCTTAAGACCTCTGAAAGTATCTGTATCGGGCCTTTCAAAAGTGAGGCTATGAAGTTCAAACAGATCAAGTCTCTTTTCCGCCATTGGGCGACGATCCGGGTAAAAGAGTGCATACTGGATCGGAAGCTTCATATCCGGAACACCAAGCTGCGCCATTACTGCGCCGTCCACATACTGAACTGCGCTGTGGACAATGCTCTGAGGGTGAACGACAACCTCAATGTCATCAAGGGATACGTCAAAGAGCCATCTGGCCTCCATGACTTCAAGTCCCTTGTTTACAAGGGATGATGAGTCAATGGTAACCTTTGGTCCCATGTCCCAGTTGGGGTGCTTAAGTGCATCAGCAGCTGTCATGTTTTCAAGCTCAGATTTCTTCTTGCCCCTGAATGGTCCGCCGCTGGCTGTCAAAAGAATCTTCTCCACCTTGCCACGGGGTTCTCCGTTTAGAGACTGGAAAATTGCGCTGTGCTCTGAATCAACAGGCAGTATGGAAACGCCCTTTTCTTTGGCAAGTGGCATGATGATGTGACCTGCGCACACAAGGGTTTCCTTGTTGGCAAGAGCAATGTCTTTTCCCGCTTCAATTGCCTTAATAGTTGGCTGAATACCGATCATGCCTACAACTGCGGTAAGAACTGTATCCGCCTCTGGCACTGAAACTATTTCAAGAAGTCCTTCCATTCCGGAAAGGACCTTTATTCCAAGGTCTGAGATTTTTTCCTGAAGTTTTTTTGCTGCCATCTCATCGAACATGGCAACATACATGGGATGAAATTCCCTTACCTGCTCTTCTACTTTATCTACGCTGCTGTTGGCAGCGATTCCTACTACTGTAAGCTCCTCTTTGTTGTTTCTTACAACATCAAGAGTCTGGGTTCCGATGGATCCTGTGGATCCTAAGAGTACTATCTTTCGCATAAATGCATTTCCTTTTAATTACAATTACATAATCTTGGTCAGAACAACTGACAAGAAATAAATACATGGTGTTACAAATATCACTGAATCAAAACGGTCCATGATGCCGCCGTGGCCGGGGATTATATGACCATAGTCCTTGATGTCATGGTTTCTTTTTATTCCGGAAGCAAGAAGGTCTCCCAGCTGGGAAATGATGCTTCCTGCAAAAGTTATTATAAGCAGAACATAAATAGTACCCACATTGTGAGTTACGTTGTTGTACAAAAGATATCCAAAGATTGCTCCAACAGCCATAGCTCCAAGGGTTCCGCCGATGGCTCCCTCAATTGTCTTTTTGGGAGAAAGGACTGGAACCAGTTTGTGCTTTCCAAAAGCTCTTCCTGCAAAATAAGCACAGGTATCGCAGATCCATGCGATGAATGGGATCCATGCAAAGTAAATTCCAAGTGGCCTCATCCTCAGAAGATAGATAAATGAAAGGTTGATGGGCACATATAAAAAGCTAAAGAAGCAGTATATAGCCTGTTGTGAAGTGTACTTGGGGAAAGTTAAAACGTAACATACCATTATCAGGAAGAATGCAAACATCACAGAAAAAATGAAATATCTGTAATCCCTGACAAGCATCATCTGAATGTAATGAAGCACTGTCGCTATATATCCGCAGGCTTCAAGAGCATTTAGCTTTTTCCCTGTTATATGAACTCCCAGGGCCCTCGTCATTTCAAAATAGCCTATAAGTGACACCGCAAGCAGCGCTGCCAAAAGCAGGTACCCTCCTGGTATCAGCACCGCCGCCAACACCACGCCTATTATAATTCCGCTAATAACTCTGGTCTTCAATTTTGTGTTCTCGCTTTTAAATAATAATGAGGGTCAAAAGGCACTTTTGTCCTCTTGACCCATAATTGGATCTGATATTATTGCTGGCCTTCTTTAAGTCCGCCAAACTTACGATTTCTTGTGGAATAAGACTCTACAGCCTTAATAAGCTCTGCCTTATTAAAGTCAGGCCATGCCACAGGAGTGTAATAAAACTCAGTATATGCACACTGCCACAGAAGGAAATTAGAGATCCTCTGCTCGTTGCAGGTCCTGATAAGAAGGTCAGGATCCGGCAAGAAGTCAGTATCCAGATTTTTAGAGATCATCTCCTCTGTTATGTCAGAAGGTGCGATCTCACCACTTACCGCCTTATCAGCAATCTTTTTTACAGCACGCCTTATCTCATCGCGGCTGCCATAGTTGATGGCAATGGTAAAAGTAAGGCCAGTGTTACCTGCTGTTGCATCCTCAAGCTCCCCTATAGCAGCCTGAATGTCATCAGAAAGCTTACTTCTTTCCCCGATGACTCTGCACCTTACATTGTTCTTCATTGACTTCTTTATACTGGTTTTAAGGTAATTACGCAAAATCGTCATGAGAGCAGAAACCTCTGCCTCAGGACGATTCCAGTTCTCTGTTGAGAATGCATAAACTGTAAGGTACTTGATGCCCAGATCTCTGGCATCTACCAGGATATCCTCTACAGCTTTTGCTCCCTGCATATGTCCGTAGTTTCTGGGCATACCTTTTTGTTTTGCCCATCTTCCGTTGCCATCCAAAATGATAGCTACATGTGCAGGAATATTAAGATTTTCTTCCATAACTTCACCACTAATGGCAGATCAAACTGTCATTATCTCTTTTGTCTTATCTTCTATAGCCTTATCAATGTCCTTGATAAACTTGTCAGTGATCTTCTGAAGCTCGTCGTTAAGATCTTCGATCTCATCCTCTGATACCTCAGTTCCCTTAAGCTTCTTGAAGGAATCATTGCCGTCACGACGAACGTTTCTTACAGCAACCTTGGCATCCTCACCCTTCTTGCGGATGTCCTTGGAGAGCTGTTTTCTGCGCTCCTCTGTGAGCTCTGGGAATACAAGTCTGATAACAGCGCCATCATTACTTGGTGTGATACCAAGGTCAGATGCCATGATAGCCTTCTCAATATCCTTAATAAGACTCTTGTCCCAAGGAGCGATCTGGATGATCCTTGCCTCTGGAACTGATACGTTACCAACCTGCTGAATTGGTGTTGGTGTTCCGTAGTAATCTACTTTGATCTTGTCAAGCACCTTAGGGTTAGCTCTTCCAGCACGGATAGATGCAAGGTCTTCTGTAAGGAAATCATAGGATTTCTGCATTTTGTCATTAAAGGTTTTAAGTCTTTCGTTCATACCCCTGTTCCTCCATATGGTTTAGTTTGTAGTAACTGTTGTACCGTTAAAGTCTCCGCTTGCAGCCTTGACAATACTGTTCTCTTCCGCAAGAGCAAATACTCTCATTGGAACCTTGTTGTCCCTTGCAAGGATTGATGCTGTCATATCAACAACTTGAAGGTTCTGACTGATAACATCGTCTATTGAGATAGTGTCATATCTCTTAGCTGCCGGATTAACTGCAGGATCAGAATCATAAACCCCGTCAATTGCCTTGGCAAGAAGGATATAATCAGCCTCTACCTCAATGGCTCTTAGCACAACACCTGTATCAGTGGAGAAGTAAGGATGTCCTGTGCCGCCTGCAAAGAATACAACCATATTCTTTTCAAAGTACTTGTTAGCTCTGTCTTTGGAAAAGAGCTTTGTAAATGATCCACACTCAAATGGAGTAAGGATGTTGGTCATCATGTGGGCGCTTCTGAATATTTCAGAAACATAGATGCAGTTCATGATAGTAGCCAGCATACCGATCTGGTCAGCCTTAACTCTATCAATGTTTTCACTGCTGCGTCCTCTCCAGAAATTGCCGCCTCCAATGACGATACCAACCTGTACGCCGTCGTCAACGAGCTTCTTTACCTGAAGTGCAACTTTTCTAACTGTCTCCTCATCAAAGCCTGTCTTCTTTTCACCGGCAAGAGCTTCTCCGCTGAGCTTTAATAATATTCTCATATGGTCTCCATGGTTAAATTATTTATTCTTAAGTCCCTCAAAGAACTCTGAAGGATTAACATCAGCATAAGCCTGTGAGCACATACCTTCGATAACAGCACCATTGTTGATCTGTACTGACTGAGACTTGATGTTACCCATTACGATAGCTGTTGTATCAAGAACAACTGGTCCGTGAACGTCGATATCTCCCTTTACAGCACCTGCGATAACTGCGCTTGATCCAAAGATGTTACCAACAATAACTGTGCTCTGGCCAACCTTAACGCTGCCCTTACTTTTAACTTCACCTGTGATCCTTGCTGACTCAGCATAGATCTCAGCTGCATCTGAATCGCCTGTGATCTCACCAGTCACATTGAGCTTGCCAAGGCACTTGATGTTACCTGTGATCTTACCAACAAGGTCAAGAGAACCTGTTGTTGCAATATCGCCCTTGACGATCATTCCTTCAGTAATGCTGGCTACCTCATCTGTAGGTGTCTGATTTTCGAAATCCATAATATCTATTCCCCCATTTTTCTTAGTTATCATTTCTGTTTCTGCATTCTTGTCAGCTACATACTTGTCGATGTGAGCTGGGTTTATTGCTTCAAGAGCATTCTTAGGCTCAGAAACAGCGATTTCCTCCATTGTCTGCTCTTCGATCTTCTCTTCAAGAACATCTTCCTCAGAAGCAGTCTTTTCTGGCTCCTTGACAGGCTCCTCTGCTACCGGCTCTTCTACCTTTGCAGGAGTCTCCTCTACTGCCTCGTCAAGTTTTTTATTAACGTTATCTTCTGCCTTATCTGCGGTGTCTTCCAGCTTGATATCATCCAGGCGGTTAAGCATGCTGTCGATGTCTACTGGCTCTTTGGTTTCAGTTGCCTTGTTATCAAGACCTTCTGCTTCTGGCTTATCTTCAGGCATAAGTGTGTTCACAGCCTGAGAGAGGTCGCTCTTGAGCTCAGAAAAAAATCCCATCTTGATATCCTCCATTCAATCTTTTTTTCTTTTAATTATTGTTGATATGTTGAACCGGTAACGTATCGTCAGTTATCGGTACTATCACTGTGTCATCCATAGCCTGGATCGCCTCTATGACTTCTGGCAATGCTTCTACTGTGCTCTTTTTGTCTGCTGCATCATGCATAAGAACAATACAATGCTTGAACTTGGGAATATTCCCGACTATGTTGTTGTAAATAGTGTCCTTGGTGGCTCCAGCTCTGTCATCTCCTGCTGAGACATTCCAGTCAAAGTAGGTTACTCCATCAGCTTCTAAAACATCCATAAGTTCATGGATATCCACCTTGGTTACCTTGTTGGAACTTCCTCCAGGGAACCTGTAGTACCTAGGCAGTACATCTGTGGTGTCAAAAAGAAAATGCTTAAGTTTCTTAAGATCCTCAGAAAAAGCATCCACCGAAGAGTAGATGTCACTGTACTTGTGGCTGTAAGAGTGCATTCCAAGGGTGTGACCCTCGTCAACTATTCTCTTGTAACTATCTGTATACTTGGCATCCGGCTTGCCACACACAAAAAATGTGGCCTTTACATCATACTCTGCCAAAATGTCTAGTATCTCGTCTGTGTATATGCTGGGGCCATCATCAAAGGTCAGGTATACATACCTGGTTCCTTCTATATCTTCAGGATTCTGAGCACCGCTGACATCAACTGTGGCATAGTCCACATCCATGGACTCAAAAGCACTGGCACTACTGTCCTCGCCACCTTCAGATGGTGTCTCATCAGTATCCTCTAAAGCTAGAATATCCTTTTCGTTGCCAAAGCGCTGTCTGTACCAATCAAGATCTGCCCTGGCCTGCTCATACTTAGAATTCAATCTGTCATATCTGACAGCAAGAATAACACATATACATATTGGGATAAGACAGGCTGCAGCTACGCTGGTAAGTATAAGCCTGCGCAAATATCGGATACGTTTACTGTACTGAACTTTCTCTTTATTACCCGATCCCATTACAATATTTATCTCTTTCTAATATTATTAACCAAGCTATAGTATAGCATATAAAACTAATCTCAAAAAGGAGTTTTTCTATTGAATAACGCGCATTATCTCATCCGCAATGAGGTTCGCAACATAGAGCTTATAGTCGTATCTTGTGGGCTGCTTTGGAATGGTGACATGATGTGAATAGGTCTCTTTATACAGAACTGCAAAATA
>NZ_JAGAYD010000114.1 GCF_017940685.1 Butyrivibrio sp.
TCAAGCACTGCTCCGGGACCAATGATGGTTCCTACCTGCTCAAGAGCTGGATCTACTGTAGTATCTTTTTTGTTTCCAAACATGATGAGTCCTCCTACCCGTTGATTTCTATGAGTTCTTCAGGATCGATATATTGTTCGTTTTGCTGAATCTGATAACCAAGTGTTGTATTGTCATCAGTGATGACAAAGATGATGTCACCTTTGTCTATCTGGGATCCTTCTGTAACAAGCGGATCGCCAGAGTTTCTGTAAATAGACACATAACCATTGCCGTGATCTATGGTTACAATATTGCCAAATTTGGCGTCTGTAGTCACTGTAAGGATAGTTCCTGAACCGGAAGCGATAACGCTGTTTCCTGCAGCTGACTCAAGTAAAACTATAGGATTGCCTGTGGCAGAGTCCTTATTGTCTTCAGTGAGTTTAGTGACCTTAGTTTCATTAGGATCATCAACTGCTGGGGTCAGGGATGCTGTTCCTGTGAGAGGGAAGCCAGTTGGCACTGCCAAAGTCTCTGCCTCTTCAGCTGAAATCTGTTCGTCCTCAAGTCTCTGATTGAGGGCTGCACTTAGCTGCTGGACCTTGGTTTCAAGCTCGTCGTTGGATGCTTCTAAGGTACTGCTGGCTGTAGTGAGTTCATCAATCTGAGCTCTTTGCTGATCTTCGATGGCGCGAAGATTGGAAATAGTGATGGCGGAATAGATAATGTAGCATATGATCGCTAGTGCAAGAGCAAATGCTGTGTAAGCAAGGACCTGCGTTTTAAAGTGGTTAAGGTGCAGGCGCTTGGTGGAGCCATCAGAATCTCCTGATATAACCATAAAAGTATAATGTCTTTTGTGTCTGTGTTTTCTGGGCTTTTTCTCTGCGCTCATATTAACCTCCGACTAACGTACTATTCTAACATAAAAACCACCAGGACTCAAATTTCTACAAATCCTGGTGGTTTATTTCGTTATTTGTTGTGCAATTAATTAGCCGATAACTGCTTCTACAGTGTACTCTTTTACGCCTTCCTCATAAGGAATCACGTTACCCTCAACAGTCTTTCCGTTAACTACAAGGCTCTTAACACCCTTCTCAGCACCATTCTGCTTAACAGTGATGTTGTAAGTTGCGCCTCTGTACTTCCTTGTGATCTTGAAATCACCAAAGTCCTTAGGAACGCAAGGGTTAACCATAAGTCCCTTGTGTGTTGGGTAAACACCAAGGATGAACTGAGAGATGTTTACGAATGTCCATGCAGCAGTTCCTGTGAGCCAGCTGTTCTTGCCCTGGCCAAAGAACTTAGCGTCCTTGCCGGCAACCATCTGTGAATATACGTAAGGCTCTGTGCAGTGGATCTCACTGATCTCTTCAATGTAAGCAGGGCAGGTCTTCTTGTAGATCTCAAAGGCTCTGTCACCATGACCAAGAACTGTCTCGGCGATTGAAACCCAAGGGTTGTTGTGGCAGAAGATACCGGCATTCTCCTTGTATCCTGGTGGATATGAGCTGACTTCACCAAGCTCTAAGTGGTACTTGGTGTATGCAGGCTGAAGGATCATTACGCCGTACTTGGTATCAAGTCTTTCCTTTACGCTGGTAAGTGCCTTTTCAGCAAGGCCTTCCTCTACGCCGATTCCAGCAAGAACACAGAATCCCTGAGGCTCGATGTAGATCTGACCTTCCTCGCACTCTTTAGAACCAACCTTGTTGCCGTGAGCATCATATGCTCTGACAAACCATTCGCCGTCCCAACCAGCAGTTGTAGTTGCGTCGTAAACTTTCTTAACTTCTTCTCTGGCTCTCTTAGCCTCAGCGTCGTCGCCAAGAAGTTCAGCCAGTTGAGCGTACTCTTCACCGTACTTAACAAACATACCAGCGATGAATACTGACTCTGCAACAGGTCCCTCTGAAGGTCCGAAAGTCTGGAAGGACTCACCTGGATGCTCTGAGAAGCAGTTGAGGTTAAGACAATCGTTCCAGTCAGCTCTTCCGATAAGTGGAAGACCATGAGGCCCCTTGTGTGTAACTGTGAAATCAAATGAACACTTAAGGTGTCCCATAAGTGTCTTGGCAACACTCATATCGTTATCGAAAGGAACCATTTCATTAAGGATTGAAAGGTCACCTGTCTCTCTGATGTATGCACTGGTTCCAGCAATGAGCCAAAGTGGATCGTCGTTGAAGCCAGAACCGATGTCTGAGTTACCCTTCTTGGTAAGTGGCTGGTACTGGTGGTAAGCAGATCCATCCTGGAACTGTGTTGATGCGATATCAATGATACGCTGTCTTGCTCTGTCTGGGATAAGGTGTACAAATCCAAGAAGATCCTGACAGGAATCTCTAAAGCCCATTCCACGGCCAATTCCTGACTCGTAGTAGGAAGCAGATCTGGACATATTGAATGTAACCATGCACTGATACTGGTTCCAGATATTAACCATGCGGTCAACCTTCTCATTGGAAGAAGATACATGGTAATTGGAAAGAAGCTCTTTCCAGTAAGCCTTAAGCTCTGAAAGAGCAGCATCAACTGACTCTACGCGGTCATACTTGGCAAGCATTGCCTTAGCTCTTTCCTTATTAACAACAGAAGGAGCTTCCCACTTGCTGTCTTCAGGATTCTCAATGTAACCAAGAGTGAAGATGAAAGTCTTGGATTCACCTGGCTCAAGAGTTACGTTGATCTGGTGTGCAGCAATTGGTGACCATCCGCTGGCCAGCTCGCCTGTGCATTTGCCGTTCTTGACAACATCAGGGCTGTCAGGGCCGTTGTATGCGCCAAGGAATGCATCGCGGCTTGTATCGAAACCGTCAACCTTAGTGTTGACGCCATAGATTGCGTAGTGGTTACGACGCTCTCTGTACTCAGTCTTGTGGTAGATAACACTGCCGCCATCAGTAACCTCAACTTCACCAGTTGAAAGGTTACGCTGGAAGTTCTTCATATCATCATCAGCGTTCCACAGACACCACTCTACATATGAGAAAAGAGTGATCTGAGCCTGACTCTTCTTGTTATTAGTAAGAGTTATTTTTGATATCTCACAGTTGTCGTCCATAGGAACGAATGTAAGGACCTGAGCCTGCACGTCGTTCTTGGAAGAGTTCCATGTGCTGTATCCAAGGCCGTGACGGCACTCATAGCTGTCAAGTTCAGTCTTAACTGGCTGCCAGCCTGGATTCCATACGGTATCGCCGTCCTTAATATAGAAGTACTTACCATTGTTGTCGTAAGGAACGTTGTTGTAACGATAACGTGTCAGACGAAGGAGCTTGGCATCCTTATAGAATGTATAGCCTCCGCAGGTGTTAGAGATAAGTGAAAAGAACTCCTTGTTTCCCAGATAGTTGATCCAGGGAAGGGGTGTCTTTGGCGTCGTGATGACGTATTCAAGTGCGTTGTCGTCGAAATGACCGTATTGCATATGTAACCTCCCTCTCTACTTAAACGTTTAAGACGATTTCTAGGCATATTATATATGCTAAGATTAAGAATTTCAACAGTATTTTTTAGTTTACTAATTTAGAAAAAAGTCAGTATTTATGCGGATAAAAACTTTTTTATTACAGGTGGTTTCCGAAGAGGTGCATGAATACTGAAGATTTTCGAAAACGTTTACCTTAAATGTGAACAGATTGTAACTAAAATCGTAATTATGTATGAAATACCGTGCGCAGATTTGTAAAAGACTACCAAAAATATAAAATTTGCACAAAAACTTAAAAACTAAACTTGCTTTTAGAGTAATTTCGATGTATATTAAAACTACGAAAACGATTAAGTGAGAAATGAAGCGATGGCTAAACGAATTGTATCTTTAAAAGACATATCGAAAGCCTGCGGAGTATCGATCGCTACTGTTTCTAAAGCTCTTAATGATCACAGTGATATAAGTAAGGATACCAAGGAGAAGATCAGAGAAGTTGCAGAGCAGTTAGGATATCATCCCAACGCCGCAGCCCAGGCTCTTAAGACAAACAGATCCAACAATATTGGAGTGCTTTTTGTCGATGAAGCCAATAGCGGTCTTACCCATGATTACTTCTCACACGTTTTGGACAGCTTTAAAAAGAAAGCTGAACAGGAAGGTTTCGATATTACCTTCATCAATGGAGACAGAACAAGAAATAACAATATGAGTTATCTGTCCCATGCAATTTACAGAGGATTTGATGGCGTGGTTATCGCCTGTGTGGATTTTTCAGATCCTGAGGTGGATGAACTTATTAAGAGTAACATCCCCGTTGTAACAATTGACCATTCCTTCTTTAATAGGATATCAATTGTATCAGACAACATTAAGGGAATGAGAGAACTTGTTACATATGTATATGAACAGGGACACAGGAAGATAGCTTACATCCACGGCCATGAGGATACAGCGGTTACACAGAGCAGACTGGCAAGCTTTCACAAGACTCTTCAGGACCTTGGAGTTACGATTCCGGATGAATATTTACTGGAAGCTCCTTATAGAAACATAGAAGAAGCTAAAAAAGCTACAGATAAGCTCCTGGATCTTAAGAATCCACCAACATGCATCCTTTACTCCGATGACTTTGCTGCTTTTGGCGGTATGAATGCCATCAGGGAGAGAGGGCTTAGAGTTCCAAATGATATTTCCATAGCCGGATACGACGGCATTGAGATAGCAAGACGTATCAGTCCACTTATGACAACTATTGTTCAGGACACAGACAGGATTGGAAGACTTGCAGCAAGTAAGCTTATAGACCTTATCAATAACCCCAAGGCCACTCTTATCGAACAGATAGTGATACCTGGAACCCTTGAAAAGGGCGAGTCAGTTGGCAAGATCAAGCGCAAATAAATACGGTTTAAGACAGTTTTACTGTTTTAAATAAAAAACTTCAAAATTCTTTTAAAGAAAAGGGAGGTATAAGTAGTTATGAAGAAGAAAGTACTTGGTTTATTACTTTCAACAACAATGGTAGCTGGAATGCTTTCAGCTTGCGGCGGCGCTGCAACAGAAGCTCCTGCAGAGGCACCTGCAGCAGAGGCTCCAGCAGCAGAAGCACCTGCAGCTGATGCAGCAGCAGAGGCACCTGCAGCTGACGCAGCAGCAGAGACACCTGCAGCTGATGAGGGAAAAGTTCTCAACATTTCAGCATGGAACGAGGAGTTCAAGTCACGTCTTACAGATCACTATCCTGGATACGAGGTAGTTGATGGAACAACTGGTAAGATCGGTGATGTTACAGTTAACTGGCTCATCACTCCTAACGAGGAGAATGCATACCAGAACAGACTTGACGAGCTTCTTCTTGCACAGGACAGTGCAGCAGCAGATGACAAGGTTGACCTTTTCCTTGTAGAGGCTGACTACGCAGTTAAGTACACAGATACAGATTACACAATGCCTATTAAGGACCTTGGAATCACAGATGATGAGCTCAAGGATCAGTATTCTTACACACAGGCAGTTGTAACAGATTCTAACGGCGTTCTTAAGGGATCATCATGGCAGGGCTGCCCTGGTGTTATGATCTACAACAGAGAGATCGCTAAGGAAGTATTCGGAACAGACGAGCCTGCAGAGATCCAGGCTAAGTTCTCTGATTGGGATAAGTTCTTCGAGTCAGCTGGTGAGCTTGA
>NZ_JAGAYD010000115.1 GCF_017940685.1 Butyrivibrio sp.
TGAAAGGATAAAGCCCTGTGTGCAGAGAAGAAGGAACAATGATAATTCTCTAAGGCAGGTCATGAACGGAAGAAGATATCCGCTTATGATAGATGACTTCTGGATCGGAATAATGATCCTTGTCATTCTCTTTATCCATGAGGTGTTCTGTATTATCGCTGCTTCCTCCAGCTCGTTACTGATCTGGAGCATTGAGTTAAGTGAACTCCTTGAAGCAAATGGAATGTACTTAACTACGCCGGCGATGATCAGAAGTGTGTATGTGTTAAACAGATTGATGTGCTCATTTGAGAAGAGAATAAAGAAGGCAGCACCTACTGCGATTGATGGCATAAGGTAAGGGAGGAATGCCACGTTGTTAACGTAGTTTGCCCACTTATTTCTTCTCTTTTTAGCAACGGCGTATCCGATGAGTGTTCCGATGGTTCCTGCGATCAGTGCGCAGACAACAGCCAGGAACAAGGTTCCGAAGAACGCATGCCAGATGGTCTTGTTATAAAGAATACCTGGCTGACCATACATACCGTTTTCTGTGATGTTCTCGTTTGTTACCCACCACTTGTTTGTCAGATGTGCAAGGTTTCCTGTGTAGAGGAAGCTGTAATCACCTGGGTTTGGAAGGAAGGTCTCAAGCGCAAACAGAAGGATTGGCCAGATACTTGTAAAGAATGTGATAAGGATAAAGATTATTCCTACAAGATACTTTCCCACCTTACCGATCGAGAGCTTTGTGAGCTGTCCTGACTTACCTGTTACAGTGGTGTAGTTTTTGCGGCTCTTAAGTGAGAGCTGGTTCATTCCAAGGATCAGCACTCCGAAGATCATCATGATGATCGCAAGGATACTTGCCTCTCCGGTGTATTTACTGTTCATGGAAATGTACTTGGTTGAAAGTGTTGTAAGGTTTAAGTAGTGTGGTACCGGGTAACTTCCCATGGCACTTCCGAATACCAGAAGGATTGTGGAAAGAATAGCCGGCTTGATCATTGGAAGTGTTACCTTGAACATGATCTTCCACTTTGGTGTATCAAGAATTGTGGCAGCCTCTTCCAGGTTTGCGTCCATATTCTTGAAGATTCCTCCGATGAGGATGTAAGCAAATGGTGCGTAATGAAGTCCCAAAACCATGGCGCTTGGAAATACTCCCTGGCACCACCAGTGTGGCATGTAGATTCCAAAGATTGCTGCAAGCAGTCCATCTGATGTTCCGGTTATCTTGTTTGAGTAGAACATGTGCTGCCAAACAACAGCCAGTGTCCACTGAGGCATGATATATGGGAAGATGAAGATGGAGCTTAGGTACTTTTTGAACTTCATGTCTGTCCTTGTAACAAGGAATGCGAACAGTCCGCCAAAAAGAATTGATATAAGGCAGGTAAGTACTGACAGGATAACCGTGTTAAGAAGTGGCATCCACAGGTTTGTTCTTGCCAGCTTACTTGTGAAAAGATCTGTGTAGTTAACTATTGTGTATCCGGATACCCGCTTGGTCAGATGCTGATCAATGGTTCCTGGATGGATCGCAAAGGTATCTTTTACAATTGCGATTATTGGTGCGACTGTGGAAAAGGTCAGAACAATCCCAAACAGCAAAAGTATTATGTTCTGAGGCTGGGAAAACCATGTCTTTACCTTATTCTTGAAAATCGCACTTTTGTCTGGTTTTGCGATTGTCTGCATGTTATCTCCTTTATTATGGGGATGAAGCCATGGGCTCCATCCCCTAAATCTTAGATCTGCCGAGTAATGTTATCATTCACCTGGTGCGTAGTGATCAAGCACATCGATCCAGCTGCCAACTGAGAATGAAACTTCTGAGCAGTATGCAGGATCCTCAAGTACGAGTTCTCCTGTTGTTGTCCACCAGTCATATCCTCTGTCGTTCTTTGCTGGGAACTCATCTCCGCCGCCCTGAGAGTGATTGAATTTCTCTTCAACCTCTTTTGCAACGTTAGGATTTGCTGAGTAACCACCCATATCCTTGCCCCAAGGCTCAAAGCCTGCTTCTGTGCATGTCATGAAAGCAATGAATGCGCATGCTGTCCAAGGAAGAGGGCTGTTCTTTGTAAGGAAGAGGTAGTGGCAGTAGCCATATCCGCCGATTCCTGTGTAGCCATCCTGGTAAGCTGCAACGTTGATGTTGTTAACTGATACTGTAGCTGACTCCTCAACTGAACGGAGCTTTGAATAAACTAAAAGTCCTGACTGATCTGTAGCTGATGCATCTACAAGAGTGTTGCAGATAGGGCCATCATCAGTCTGCTCGTTGTAGTTGTTAACCCAGAGCTTGATCCATGCAAGAGCGTAAGCGCCGTTTGCACCAAGGCCAAGGTCGTTAGCATCTGCCTGCATCTCCTGGATAGTAGGCTCAAAGTATGCTTTCTTTGTGTCGTCAAGTTTGTCATAAGCTTCTTTAAGCCATGTAGCGTACTTGTCTTCTGTAAGCATCATAAGGAAGTTCTTTCCTACGATCTCAGAGTCAACGCCCATGAAAAGAGGATGTGATCCGTCATATACGAAATCCCAGCAGTTAGTGTACTGAGCACTTCCTGTGTTGTTGTACATAAATACCTTGTTAAGTGTCTGAAGAGGTAAAAATCCTTCGTAAGCATCAGCTGTAGTTCCATTTGCTTCTGCCCACTCCTTAGGAACAAAAGTCTTAAGGATATCTGTGTCTACCATCTTGGACTGGATCTGGTTACCATCCTGGATAAGAGTCATTGCAAATGTGCCTTCGCTCTTAAGTGAATCAGATGTGAGCTGCTCAAAGATCTTGTTGTTCTTTGGCTGCTGCCACTCGAACTCCATTGTGTAAGATGGATCGATTGTCTGTAAGTACTCTATGAATACTGGAAGTGCTGACTTACCACGGCTACTGTTTCCTACACCGTAGAATGTCTTTCCGTTAGACTCTTCGATAGCTTTTTTAGCCAGATCTTCCATTGACATGGTCTCGGCTTCAGCTATGATAGCGTCGATTCCTGTAAGCTCTGCTGCAGGTGCCTCTGCTGTCTGCGCTGCGTCAGCTGCTGGAGCTTCTGCAGTCTGTGCTGCATCTGTAGTAGCAGACTGTGTGTCAGTGGTAGCTGCCGGAGCACTTGCTGCGCCGCCGCATCCTGTCAGTGCAGAAACTACCATTGTGAAGGTTAAGATTGTTGATAATACTTTCTTTTTCACTTTGTTTCCTCCTTTTATATTTGCCTGATTTTTTTCTGAATAAAAAATGTACTTATCAGGCAACACTCTTTGCTTGATAAGTACATTCTAATTTTTTGTGATTTTCCTTTGCAGATGACAATTCTGATATTATTTGTAAATTCTTAACATATTTTTTATAAATTACTCAAGGCCCTTACTCTGGTAGTCTGAGGGAGTTTTCCCCACAAGCTTCTTAAAAGTATTGGAAAAATAGGCTATATCCTGATACCCGACTTTCTCCGCAACCTCATAGACCTTGACCTGTACATCCTTAAGATAATCCATGGCCATCTTTATCCGGTACTTGGTCAGATAGTTGTTAATGCTGATGTCAGTCTCTGACTTAAAGAGCCTTGAAATGTGACCTTCGCTTACGCTCATGGATTCTGCCAGAGCCCCAAGGGAAAAGTCACTATCCGGGTAGTGGTCTTCTATATATTCTATGGCTGACTGAACATAGCGGTTTGAGACTTCCTCTTTTTTCTTAAGAGGTATAAGCTGCTCCTCAAGTTCTGTGCTGGTGGCTGGCGCATTTGGATGAAGGTGCAAAAGGCGCTGGATCGATCCTTCCAGTTCACCATCTGAAAATGGCTTTAAAAGATAATCCGACACGCCGATCCTCACTGCCTGTCTTGCATACTCGAACTCGTTATAGGCAGTAAGAAAGATAACCTTGATGCCCGGAAATTTTTCAATGAGCTTTTCAGCGAGCTCTATTCCGTCCATTTTAGGCATTCTTATATCAGATACCACAAGGTCTGGCCTTGTATTTTCTGCTACTTCTAAAGCTTCAAGACCGTTACTTGCTTCTCCCACAACTTCGCAGCCAATAAGAGCCCAGTCTGTATCGCTCTTTATGCCCATTCTCACATATTTTTCATCGTCCACTATAAGTACTTTTGTCATATCATTCCCCTGTTGGCGCTTTCTCAAGATAAGGAAGAGTTACGATCATAACTGTTCCTCCCTCCGACGGCCTTATGGCCATAACACCATACTCTTTTCCATAGTAGAGTCTTATTATGGTGTTTACATTGTTAAGTCCAAGATGTCCTTCTAAAGTCTTGGTATCATCAGTGTTTAATGCAGTAAGCATCTCATCGCTGATGCCCTTGCCATCGTCCTGAACTGATATCTTAAGAAGGTCCTTTCCATCCTGCTGCTGACGCATGGCGGCTATATAAATGTGGCCGTTGTCCATTTCATCCATTCCATGGATGATGGCATTTTCAACGATGGGCTGAAGTATCAGCTTAGGGATCACCGCTTCCTCCACTTCCATCGGTACATCTATTGTGATGTCAAACTTATCGTCAAACCTGATCCTTTGAATATCGCAGTAATTCTCGATAAGCTTTAATTCCTGCGAGAGCTTGCAAAACTGCTTCTCTGAAATGCTGGTACGTAGGATCCCAGCAAGGGACGCTGACATTGTAGCAACCTCCGGAACATTGTTTGCCTTGGCAACCCACTTGATGGTATCTAAGGTGTTATATAAAAAGTGAGGATTTAACTGGGCCTGCATCATCTTGATCCTGGTTTCGTTGACAGTTCTTTCCGCCTGGACCCGCTCCTCCATAGTGTCCTTTAGCTGTGTTGTCATCTTGTTAAAGCCAACTGCCAGCTGCTCAAACTCGTCCTCTCTTTCCAGCTCTATCTTGGCGTCGAAATCTCCTTTTCTAAAGCGCTTCATCCCCTGAGCAAGAACGCTTATGGGCTTTGAGACATAGTTACTTAACCTGTTTGCCACAAAAAGGCAGATCAGTACACTTGCGATAGCTAAAAAAATGATTATCTGATATCCTGCTCTTACTGCAGTTTCATCGAGAGCTGGTGGCGTTATATATATTCCAAGAAGGCCTGTTGTTCCAATCTCATTGATATAAACGTTGCTATCAAAGCCCTTGTTGTAAAGCTCTCCTCCAAAGAAGTTTTCTCTGATAAGCGTAAGGGCCGTTTTATCTTTTGCTGAGCCCAAAAGGCAAAATGGCCTTAGGAACTGGTTCGTCAGCATGAATCCATCGTTGGCATTAAGAAGGCCCGACAGCTGCGATTCAAGCTCTGCCTGCTCAATCCTTATAACAACAAATCCTGGGACATCACCCTTTACCACCTGCCGTGCAACCATAAGGGCTCCGCCACTTCCTGACGCATCACCCGAATCTAACGTGTAGATGACCTTGCCCTCATTGTCCGATGCTTCCTTAAGAACCGAGTAGTATAGCGGAAGTTTGGCGGATTTATAGCCGCTTCTTGTGCTGTACATGCAGATTTCTCCAAGGTATAAGTCAACCACCGCAAAATCTCTCACCTGCCTGGTTTCCTCATAGAGCGCAGTGTATATGTTAAGCGCGTTTTTCCTTCCCTTGGATAAAGAGTCCGTAAGCACAGCGTTAGTAGCTATACCATCAATGGTGCCTTCCACACCTTCCAGTATCTCCCCAAGCTCCTTTTCGATCATGGCTTCCTGCTTGAAATCCCTAAGTTCATAGTCTGCTCTGATCCTGGCCTGGAACCCCTGAACTGTAAGAATGCCTCCTCCGATAACAAGGATAAGGGTGACTGCAAGAAAGGTTATGAACATCTGCCTTTTAAAGGACTGTCTGACAAATCCCATATCACTGCCCTCCTTGACTTGAGAGCTGATCCCACAGGGAAAAGACATCCATCTCTTCTTTTGCAGATTTCTTTACGTCAAAGTCTATCTGATCCAGAGAATTACTAAAGGAGTTTTCAAGATCTGTACGTACAGATCTCCTGTAGAAATTCTCAACTGCATATTCCTGGGTGTCATGGCTTACTATAAAATCTATGAACTTTCCCGCATTATAGCTGTGGGGCGCATTTTTTACCATAGCACACCCATCGGGAACAGCACTGGTTCCATCTTCAGGAAGAAGCATTGAGATATCTTCTCCAAGATCAATTCCCTTTTTTGCAGTTTCTTCAAGGGTTATCCCAATTAAAAAATCGCCGTTTGAAACTTCAGGAACCACCTGACCAGATGAAGGCAGAACTCTTCTGTCCAGCTGATCATAAAAATCAGGCAATATCTCTTTTGCATCCCTTTGAAGGATCTGCTCAATGGTGGAAATAATAGTATAGCTGGTTCCAGAGTTATGGATATCAGCGAAAGCTATCTGTCCCTTCCACTTTTCATCAAACAGCTCCTCCCAGGTCTTGGGAACTTCAGAGTAGGACACAAGTTTTTTATTGTATATAAAGACTATTGGCAGCTCAGTAAATGCCGTCCAATAGTTATCTCTGTCAACGTAAGTTTGATCAAGGTCCTCTTTTCCCTGGACCTCATATTGCATGAAGAGGTCCTTCTGGGCCTCGTAGCTCTCAATACCACCGCCAAACATAATGTCGCATTTTCCCTCATCGATAGCCTCTCTGACTTCGGAAAACATCTCAGCTGTTCCACCTGCATGGATCTCAACCCAAATACCTGTGCGGTTCTCAAACTCCCTGATTATTGGAAGGTATACTTCTTCCTTGTGAGAAGTGTAGACAATAAGTTGCTTTTCTTCCGGAACGTTGTATTTCTCAGAGATATACTGAATCTGTGCCTGTCTTTCACTGTTTCCGCAGGAAGAAAGCAAAAGCATCAACGCCTCTGCCACTATTGCTACTACTATTCTCTTTACCCTCTTACTTGCATGAACTTTGCGTTTCATCTTGTTACCCAATCAGACTATAATCTCTTTTGCCTTATTTTACTATACTACCACGACGTGGTGCACCTTGCTTACCTTGATTTACGCTTAACTTTGTGATAATATACTTATTGCGTGTTTCCGTAGCTCAGCAGGATAGAGCGTTCGCCTCCTAAGCGAAAGGTCGTGCGTTCGAATCGCATCGGGAACATTCGTGAAGGCTACAAGCCATGCAAAAAAGGATACATAAAGCTCGACGGGAATTTATTCACGAGAGAGCCTTTATGTATCCTTTTTTATAGGGCGCCAGCCCGCGACGAAGGAAGCTTAGCTTCCGAGTTCGCACATGGCTGTGGCTGAAGAACGCTTTGCTTCCGAGTTGCGCATGGCAAACATCTCCCTTCAATTGACATTTACCCATATTCCCATTATATTCAATATACCAAATGATACATATGTCATTATCTCTAGGAGGAATATGCGCCATATGAATAAACTTAGCAGACAGGAACAGGTACTTATGGCGACCTATGAAGCAACCATAAATTATTCCTTTCTCTGCCCGATCATCATGAGCATACTTGAAGTTTTTATGCTGATATATTCCATTGGCACCAAAGAGCTATATGGTGTTTATCTGTGGAGATATCGCTGTTTTTATATTGCCTTATTATCTGCAGCTGTTATTTTCATAGCCATAAACCTGTATGTAAGAGGTGACATTGGAAATCGATTCAAAATACTGAACATATCAAATCCTGTATTTGCAGCCTTTACTTTCGGATGGTCTTTGGCTGTCACTTATTCTGACGCTATTGTTACAGGTGTGGTGGATCAGACCCTTTTCATGACATTCTCGCTGATGGTACCACTTAGTATTTTTCTTCTTCCCTACGTTTATGCGGTCATTGTTTCCATTGCTGATATTTTGCTACTTTCTATCACTGTCTACTATACTCAGATCACTATGGGCCTCATCAACCTGATCGTTTTCTTTATTTTCCAGTTATTTCTTGGTATCAGTTTCTTTAAACTCAGGATCAAGCTCAGTGAAAGACTTGTGGAAGAACAGGAAAATGCAAACTTTGACAGCATGACAGGTCTCATGAACCGCCGCAGTTATCTTCAGTGGATGGAATCATTTGGAGAAACTGACCTCTCGAAGGACCTGACCTATATCTCCATCGACATTAACGGATTAAAAGAGATCAATGACAGTATGGGGCACCATGCTGGAGACATCCTGATCAAAGGGGCGGGGCAGTGTATCAGTCAGTGCTTTGCAGATATTGGCTCGGTGTATAGGATAGGTGGCGATGAGTTCGTAGTTATCCTTACGGCGGAAAAGGAATATGTTGATGCTAAGCTTTCTGATCTCGAAAACGCCATGAAGAAATGGTCTGATGAAAAGAAAATTCAGCTGGAAGCGTCTTATGGTGCTGCCAGGCATGAAGAAGCTATAGAGAGTGGTATCACGGAACTTGCCAAGTTGGCAGACAGGAAAATGTATGCTGCCAAGGAACAATTCTACCTGACCACTGGCAAAGATCGCAGAATAACATTTGCTCAAAGCAATTAGACAAAAGAAAGCACTTTTTATCGGGAGTAGTATGTACAAGTCCTCTATATTTTGGTTACAATCAAGTTGGAGGTTACATATGAACTGGACTAAGATAATTGAGGACGCCTTAAAGTTTATCGAGGAGAACATCACTGAAGATCTGACGGTAGGCAGGATTGCTCAGGAAGTAAATACATCCGCTTTTTACTTTCAAAAAGGCTTTTCCATGCTGTGCGGATACACTGTCGGAGAATACATTCGGATGAGAAGGCTGTCTCTTGCAGGAGAAGAGCTTGTTTCATCTGATATCAAGGTGATCGATCTTGCTGTTAAGTATGGCTATGATTCAGCAGGCAGCTTCACTAAAGCGTTTTCAAGATTCCATGGAAGCACTCCAACTGATGTAAGACTTGGTGGTGCAAGCATAAAAGCTTTTGCGCCGCTTCACATTAAACTGACTTTAGATGGAGGAAAAACTATGGAGTACAAGATTGTAAAGAAACCAGCATTTAAGGTAATGGGTGTTTCAAAGATTGTTGGATATGGAAATGGCTACAGCGATATCCCTAAGTTCTGGGATGAAGTTTTTTCCAAAACTGATAACAAGCTCATGGGTATGTATGGAGTTTGTCTTGATGACGAGGTTCCTGGAGATGAATTCCGCTACATGATCGCTGATGATTATAGTGAAGATGTGGCCGCTGCAGAAGGTTTTGAGGTAAAAGAAATCCCGGAATACACCTGGGCAGTGTTCCCCTGCCGAGGCGCAATGCCACAGGCTCTTCAGAGTGTAAATACCCAGGTGTTCAACGAGTGGCTTCCTGCCAGCAACTACGAGATCGCTTCTGGCTTTAATATTGAATTCTACACCGACGAAAAGAAATATCCACTTGGATCACAGGATCCCGAGTATTATTCAGAGATATGGGTTCCTGTTAAAGCTTAAAAATAATAAAAGAAAACAGCGGAAAATACGTTCTTGTATTTACCGCTGTAAATATAGTATTTCTGGTAGTTCTGGTTCTGACATACATTGTTTTTGAAAAATTAAATTCTGAAATATTAACCCCGCTATTATTTCAGGTCACTGGAAAACTCCAAAAGACTTGTGATGTATACCAAATCTGCAAGACTTGCTTCCGATAGTCTGCAGGCGCTGTCTTTTCGGCTTATAAATGTCAAATAGCCATCAAAATCATCTGTGGTTAAAAGACACACTACCATGCTTCTGAAAGCCTTTTCATCCATAAAGCTGTAAATATCAGCTTTTTTCTCCTTGTCAATTTCGTGGATGTTGACCACAGCCATCCTGTTAGCATCAAAAAAAGCTGTTAAGTTTTCTGAGGCCAGTATTGGAAGCTGCGTTTCTGACGGATTAATTATGACCTTATCTTTCTCAACATTTTTCTCAATACCTGCCACACTTTTATAGTCGGCCTTTTTGATCACATAAATGTAATCGATGTCATATGTTTTTGACACCCTCTCAATTATCTCACGTATGGTATGACTCTTCCCTGTAAGATAGTCCCTCATAAGGTCTCTTATCATTCTGACCTTGGATGAGTTCATGGCAAGATGCTCAACCGGAGTTACCATCTTTCCATTAAGTCCGATTATTCCATGAACTTGGGGCTGATAAATTATATATCTGTTTCTGCCTTTGATTTTGGCAGTGTACAGCATATGATCAGCCAGCATAAAGAGGGAATCGTAGTCCCTGGCATTATCCGGGAAAAGAGCTCCTCCAAGGGATACGGTAATATCAAGCTTATCACCGAAGTTATGATACTTATCTCTTACCGTGTCCTTGATCTTTCCTAAAATCTCTCTGAGCTTGGCCTCTGTATTTATCTTCTCAAGAACCAGCATAAATTCATCTCCGCCGATCCTTCCCACTACTCCGTTTTCACCTACACAGTCCTGCAATATATGGGCCACGTCAATGATAACCTCATCTCCGCGCATATGTCCAAAGGTATCATTGACTGTTTTAAAATGATCTATGTCCATGAGAAATGTATAAAAAGACCCCGACTCCGGATCCTCTATCAGCTCGTGGAGATAATCGATCACAGCCTGCTTGCTCAAAAGCCCTGTCATCTTGTCATAGGTTCCGCTTATGTTTTCTGACTTCATGATCTGAATGTCAGTCATATCAAGAGTTATAGGGCCATCAAAGGCAAGGGATTTCTCTATGCTGGATGCCATCCAGTTCAGCTTGCCTATGTAAGTCCTGACTCTGAAACATGTAAAGCCTGTGCTCCCGGGATTTACTGCAAAAATCGCATTCCGAAGCTGCATCACATCCTGGGGAGGTATAATTTGATCCAGGTTAAAGATCTGGTCCGTACCGATATACTGTAAAAATACATCATTGCACTTAAGTACATTCAGATCTTTATCAATGGATATGTAGAATTTTTTGAATTGCTTCATACGTTCTACCTCATTTTTCAAATCTTGATCCTGCAACCTGCCCATTGACATTATATCTGGCAAACTGATTGGAGTAAAAGCCCTGGAAATTCTTTTCCGTCACATCGACACGGCCCTCTGCCACATCACTGTGCCTTCCGGAATAGTCATCATCTTAGCATTAGTCCTCATATCAGAGCTGGATTGCTGTCTTAAGTGCGATCTCCATCATATCTGTAAAGCCTGTCTCTCTTTCTTTTGCAGAAAGATCCTGATCCTTAAACAGATGATCAGAACATGTAAGGATAGTGAGGGCATTCTTTTTAGCTTCTGCTGCGTTCATGTAAAGGGCAGGTGTCTCCATCTCTACTGCCAGAGCACCGAAGTTTCTGTAAAGCTCGCTCTCATTGCACTTCTTGTAGAAAGCATCTGAAGAAAGAACATCTCCTACATGGTATGTAACGCCTTTTTCTTTTGCGATGGCTACTGCCTTCTCCAAAATCTCAAAGCTTGCTGTAGGAGCAAAAGTTCCTGGAAGACCATACTGGAATCCGTAGTTGGAATCTGTATGTGCGCCCTGAGCAAAGATAATGTCCATGACATTTACCTTGTCCTGAAGTCCGCCTGCACTACCAACTCTGATGATGTTATCAACATCGTAGAAGTTAAAGAGCTCGTAAGTGTAAATACCAATTGATGGAATTCCCATTCCATGTCCCATTACAGAAACTTCTTTTCCCTCGTATTTACCGGTAAAGCCCAGCATTCCTCTAACTTCATTTACACACTTTACGTCTGTAAGAAAATTCTCTGCTATAAATTTTGCCCTTAGTGGATCTCCAGGCATAAGAACTGTTTTTGCGAAATCACCTTTTTCTGCACTGTTATGTGGTGTTGCCATAGTCTGTCTCCCTTCTTATTTTAGTTGGCATTTGGGAAATTGATAAATCCCTGCATCCAAATGTTACCTTTAAATCTCCTGCCCACTGCAGGTTCTCCTAAAAGATCTGCCTCATTGATGCACACATCAAACTCAAGCTCATTGCAGTTGATCCTCATGATATGCACATTCTCTCCAGTGTAGCTGTTAGTAACCTTCCTAGCATCAATTACTTCTCCAAGAACTGAGTACTGGTCGCATTCAACACCATATGGCATAAAGTAAGTATCTACAAGGCTGTAGATATCTTGCTTTCTTATCTTTTTTGAAAGGGTCGTATAAAGGTCCATATCATCCAGAGTCAGTGACTCGATGGCTGTCTCGTCACCTCTTCTGGCATTGTTTATCAGTTTGTTTCTATAATTTAATTTCTTTTTTGCTGCTTCCTTCTCTTCTTCCGTTTTGGCTATTGGCATAAGGATCTGTCCCTTCACCGATAGGGCTGAAAGATTGAGCGTAGTTCCTTTGATCGGGAACTTGTCTTCATTTTCATACTTCACATATGGAATGATGTTCTGAAGATAGAAAATAAGCGTAACTCCAAGCCTCGGCTCATTGCAGACTCCGGCGTAGGAATAGGTAGCAGCATGTCTTTCTACATTAAGGTCCTCTTCTGTACTGACAGCTGAAGGGATAAGGTATGGATAGTAATATTCATAGATGAACTTATCCTCTTCATCAAACTCACCGCAGACCGCAAGGCCTATGCCATCAGCATAATCCCTGCAAAACTCTGCAAGCAGTATTCCCTCACTATTTGATACATAAGCTCTTTTGTCTGAGTTCTGGATAGAGCTTGTAATGAGAGTTGTGAGCTCTTTTCTATTTTTAATTTGTGAGAACCCAACGGCACGCAAAAATTTATGCAAGGATATCTGCCTCTCTTATTACTTCTTATTTGGGATGAGAACTTCCTTTCCTCCCATGTATGGGCGAAGAACCTCAGGGATCTTAACTGATCCGTCGGCCTGAAGGTTGTTCTCAAGGAATGCGATAAGCATTCTTGGTGGAGCAACAACAGTGTTGTTAAGTGTATGAGCAAGATAGTTACCATCCTTGCCCTTGATCCTGATCTTAAGTCTTCTAGCCTGAGCATCTCCAAGGTTAGAGCAGCTGCCAACTTCGAAGTACTTCTTCTGTCTTGGTGACCAAGCCTCTACGTCGCAGCTCTTGCACTTAAGATCTGCAAGGTCTCCTGAGCAGCACTCAAGAGTTCTAACTGGAATATCAAGGGATCTAAACAGATCGACTGTATTCTGCCAGAGCTTGTCATACCAGGTCTTAGAATCTTCTGGCTTACAGATAACTACCATCTCCTGCTTCTCGAACTGATGGATACGGTAAACACCTCTCTCCTCAATTCCATGAGCACCTTTCTCTTTTCTAAAGCAAGGTGAATAGCTGGTAAGCGTAAGAGGCATCTGCTCCTCAGGAATGATCTGGTCGATGAACTTACCGATCATTGAATGCTCAGAAGTTCCGATGAGGTAAAGATCCTCACCCTCAATCTTGTACATCATAGCTTCCATCTCAGGAAAACTCATAACACCTGCTACAACATTTCCATGGATCATGAAAGGTGGTACGCAGTATGTAAATCCTCTGTCAATCATGAAGTCTCTTGCATAGCTGATAACAGCTGAGTGAAGTCTTGCGATGTCGCCCATGAGGTAGTAGAATCCATTACCTGCAACTCTTCTTGCTGCATCAAGATCGATTCCAGCAAAGCTCTCCATGATATCTGTGTGATAAGGGATCTCAAAGTCAGGAACAACTGGATCTCCATATTTCTGGATCTCAACATTTTCTGAATCATCTTTTCCGATAGGAACTGACTCATCGATGATCTGTGGAATGATCATCATCTTTCCTGTTACCTGCTCATCAAGCTCCTTCTGCTTTGCTTCAAGAGCTTCAAGCTCAGCAGCCTCTTTTGCAACTTCATCCTTAAGTGCCATGGCCTCATCTTTTTTGCCCTGGCCCATCAAAGCACCAATTTCCTTAGAAATCTTATTTCTATGAGCACGGATCTCATCAGCCTTCTGCTGATTGCTTCTTCTCTCCTCGTCAAGCTTTATCACTTCGTCTACAAGTGGAAGCTTCTCGTCCTGGAATTTTTTCTTGATGTTCTCCCTAACTGCGTCAGGATTCTCTCTTAAGAATTTAATGTCGATCATTGTGATCTCCTCCAACTTAATATATTTTAATCAATTAAATTTTATACCTTTTATCTTCTGTTTGTGCTTTCCAGCGCCTTATCCAGTGCTTTCTTTTCTTCTCCAGACAGTTCTACGTCTGCAACTCCTGCATTTATATCTTTTGCATAAGAGTAGTTGAGGCCATCTGTGCTATGTACTGAATTAAGTAAAAATCCATTATCATTCTCATCCAGCATACACAGAGCAAAGCTAAGTTTTCCTCCGCTCTGATTGAAAGCATCATACTTCTCAAGACCAATCTTCTGGAAAGTGTTATTCATACGTCTGTTGATGTCGATGATGTCTTTTCTGTTTTTATCGTTCTCGGCCCTTATCATTCTGTTGTCATGGAAGAGACCAACTATCTCATCCTCAAGGGAAGATGCTTCTTTTCCCTTCATGAACTTATTGTACTTCTTCTCAAGTTTTCTGAACTTAGCGTTAGTGACAATGAAAAGTACAAAAAGAACTATTACAAGAACAACTAATGCGATGAATAATATTCCAGGATCAAGACTCCCCAGTCCTATTGCAGAAAAAATATTGCTGTTCATTTCTCCCCCTGACGATTACTCTTTACATAATCTGTTTATTATCTTTTCAAGATCATCGTTATTATAAAACTCGATCTGGATGACGCCTACTCCATCGCCCTTAGAGGTAACCTCTACTTTTGTGCCAAGAGCCTGCTTGCACTTTTCAGATACGTCTGCATATACAGCGTCGATACTTGGGTTGGCCTTGGTCTGAGTTTTCTTCTTTGTCGTTTTGCCAAGATTCTTTACAAGCTTTTCAGTTTCACGAACGCTAAGGTTACTATCAAATACCTGCTGAGCAATCTCTTCCTGATCAGCTTCATTTGTTATGGACAAAAGAGCTCTCGCATGTCCTGCGGTAAGCATTTCTCCAATTACCATATCCTGAACTTTCTTGGTAAGCTTCAAAAGTCTCATGGAGTTTGTAACATATACACGGCTCTTGGAAATCTTCTCAGCTACCTGGTCCTGTGTATAACCATGATTATCAATGAGCTGTTTAAAAGCAAAAGCTTCTTCAATAGGATTGATACCTACACGCTGCAGGTTTTCGATGATGGCTATTTCAGCAATTTCTTCATCAGTAAGATTCTTTACTACTGCAGGAACTTCCTTAAGTCCTGCCTTTCTTGCTGCTCTCCATCTTCTCTCACCTGCTACGATCATGTACATTCCATTTCTCTTGGTTACAAGAAGCGGTGTAATGATTCCGTGCTGTTTGATGGAATCTGCCAGTTCAAGAAGATCATCTTCATTAAATGTCTTTCTTGGCTGATCCTTGTTTGGTTCAACTTCTGTTATCTTTAAGTTCTGTACCTGTCCATCTGCTGGCTTAGCCTTGCTGGATGATACTTCCTCATCTTCTCTTTTTGTTGTTGGGATCTTAGCTGGGATTATAGAATCAAGCCCTTTTCCAAGTCCTCTCTTTGCGCTCTTAGCTGCCATTATATCCTCCGGATGCTATTAAAATTTTCTATCTATAACTTCTGCTGCAAGAAGTCTATATGCCTCTGCACCTGCTGACTTTGGTTCATACAGGTTAATGGGCATTCCATAACTTGGTGCTTCTGCAAGACGAATATTTCTTGGGATGATTGTCTTATATACGTTCTCTTCAATATGTTCTTTTACATTCTCTACTACCTGAAGAGAAAGATTTGTTCTCGAATCAAACATTGTGAAAACTACACCTTCCATTTCCAGATCTGGATTAAGTCTGTCCTTCACAAGATTGACTGTGTGAACTAACTGGCTAAGTCCCTCAAGAGCATAATACTCACACTGTATTGGAACAAGCACTGTATTAGCTGTAGTCATAGCATTGACTGTCAACATACTAAGAGATGGTGGACAGTCAATTATTATAAAATCATAATTATCTTTTACACTGCTGATTGCATTCTTAAGAATAAATTCCTTGTCATCTGCATCGATAAGTTCTATCTCTACAGCTGCAAGATTTACATTTGATGGAATGATATCTACATTCTCACATACATCTTTTGTGATCGCTTCATCTGTAGTTATCTCTCCAATGAGCAGTTCATAGATGGTATTTTCAAGTTCGTTTTTATCAAGTCCCAGGCCACTGGTTGTATTACCCTGTGGATCAGTATCAATAACAAGAACCTTCTTTCCTTTTTCACCAAGAGCTGCTGAAAGATTGATAGAAGTTGTGGTCTTACCTACTCCACCCTTCTGGTTTGCTATCGCAATTACTCTTCCCATATTTCCTCCACTTTACTCAAAACGCTATATTGATTGTATCACAATTTATAATCTATAGAATAAAATAACTTATATTTTTACCCTGGTACTAGATATAGGGATTCAAATTTGTTTCACTAAAATATACAATTATAATCTTTAAAAATGTTTCACGTGAAACTTCCACAATATCTTGGGTATAAATGTTTCACGTGAAACAATTATTTGTATAACAAATTGTTCTGAATTTGAATGTTTCACGTGAAACAAAAAAATCTATAAATCAATATTTAGGATAATGGTTGCTTAGATGGTGTACCAGCTTTGCGAGGATATTTTTTAGATGTAGCTTCAACCTTATCAACTATACAGATAGTTCTGCTTACATCTGAGTCTGGTAAAAGAAATTCTTCTGAAGATACAAGCTTTCCTCCCAGAAGATGAAGTGCACCTTTCGCAGCCTTAAGTTCATCCTGAGCTTTCTCACTCTTATAAGCGATGAACTTACCACCTACCTTTACATATGGAAGACAATACTCAGATAAGGTAGACATATTTGCTACTGCTCTTGATACTGCAATGTCAAAACTCTCTCTTAGTGTTCCCTGTTTAGGAGCGCAATGATCTTCCGCCCTACCATGAATTGTCTTAATAGAGCCTTGATCATTTAGTGATAACTCATCAATAACTTCATTTAAAAAATTCAGCCTCTTGTTAAGTGAATCCAAAAGAATAACATTTAGATTTGGAAATACTATCTTAAGTGGTATACCTGGAAAGCCGGCTCCTGTTCCAATATCTATAAGAGAATAATCTGATGATGTAAAATCAAAATACTTATAACTGGATATGCTATCTACAAAATGAAGTTTGCATACATCATCAAACTCAGTAATTGCTGTAAGGTTCATAACCTGATTCCACTTGATCAGTAGTTCAAAATATTTATCAAACTGCTGAAGCTGTTTATCAGATAGTTCTATACCAAGAGAAGAAAAATCTTTTATCATCTGTTCATATTTAGTTCTCATTGGATTGTCCTCTTCTTAATGAATCAAGGTAAATAACAAGTACTGTAATATCTGCAGGATTAACTCCACCTATCCTTGAAGCTTGTCCAATATTTGTTGGTCTGAACTTTTCAAGTTTCTGTCTTGCTTCAAGTCTTAAACTAGATACGTCTCCATAATCAATATCAGCTGGTATTAATTTCTTTTCAAGCTTTTTAAACTGCTCTACCTGACGGAGCTGTCTATTAATATAGCCTTCATATCTTATAGTAATTTCTACCTGCTGCTTAACAGACTCTGGAAGTTCTTCTCTATCAGGATCGATCTCAGCAATATTATCATAGTTAAACTCAGGTCTACAGATAAGTTCTGCCAAGGATGTAGCAGTCTTAAGTGGAGTTGAATCATTCTTTTCCATGAATGATTGTATGATAGGATTAGCTCCAACCTTAGTATTTTTAAGTCGCTGAACTTCTTTATCAATAAGTGTCTGCTTATTTAAAAGAGCATCATACTTTTCCTGACTGATAAGTCCTACCTCGTATCCTTTTGCCCTAAGTCTAAGGTCCGCATTATCCTGTCTGAGAAGGAGTCTGTATTCAGCACGGGATGTCATCATCCTATAAGGCTCAAGATTTTCTTTTGTTACAAGGTCATCAACCAGAACTCCAATATATCCCTCAGACCTGTCTATTGATAAAGGCTCTTTTCCAAAAATTTCCATGGCAGCATTAACACCAGCATATAATCCTTGAGCTGCTGCTTCTTCATAACCACTGCTACCATTAAACTGTCCAGCAGAAAATAGACCATGTATCTTTTTAAGCTCCAAATTAGGATGAAGCTGACCAGGACAAAGGCAGTCATACTCAATAGCATAAGCACTCTTTACGATCCTGCAATTTTCAAGACCAGGAACTGTTCGATACATAGCAATCTGAACATCCTCTGGAAGAGATGAACTCATTCCATCTATGTACATCTCATTTGTAAAGGTACCTTCAGGTTCAACAAATACCTGATGTCTCTCATGATCAGGGAATTTAACAACCTTATCCTCAATAGATGGACAATATCTAGGACCAACACCTTCGATAATACCTGCATATATAGGTGATCTATCTATGTTATTTCGTATTATTTCATGTGTCTTTTCGTTAGTATATGTCAGCCAACATGATACCTGTGGTCTTTGTACATCTTTAGGATCAGTATCAAAAGAAAAAGGAATAACCGGATCATCACCAAACTGCTCGGTCATTTTTGAATAGTCCAAAGTCTTTCCATCCATTCTTGCTGGTGTTCCAGTTTTAAATCTTCTAAGTTCTATTCCTGCTCTTAGTAGTGATTCTGATAAAAGGTTTGAAGGCTGAAGTCCATTTGGTCCGCTATAGGTTATTGCTTCTCCTGTTAGACATCTGCTCTTAAGGTAGGTTCCAGTACAAAGGATAACTGCCTTAGCCTCATATATGATTCCTGAAAAAATCTTTACGCCAGTGATCCTTCTTTCATATCCCTGACTTTTCAATTTTTCATCAGTGATGTCCTCATATAAAAGTTCAGAAACTTCAGCCTGCTTTACGGTAAGATGGTCCTGAGCTTCAAGAATTCTTTTCATCTCTTTTGAATATTCCATCTTATCAGCCTGGCAGCGAAGTGAATGTACAGCAGGACCTTTGGAAGTATTGAGCATCTTGGACTGCAAAAAAGTCTTATCTATTACTTTTCCCATCTCTCCGCCAAGAGCATCGATTTCCCTTACCAGATGTCCCTTTGATGATCCACCGATATGTGGATTACAAGGCATAAAAGCAATGTTGTCAGCACTCATTGTAAATATATAAGTATCCAGACCAAGTCTGCTACATGCAAGAGCAGCTTCGCAACCAGCATGTCCAGCACCAACAATTGCTACATCAATTTTTTCTCTAACTTCAACCATAAATCATTTACCCATACAGAACTTTGAAAAAATCTCTTCGACCAGATCATCTCCTACTTCCTGACCGATGATCTCTCCGAGAGAAGAATATGCATTGCTAAGATCAATAGTATAAAAATCTTCCGAAAGATCTTTTTCAATACTATCAACTACAAGTTTTAAACTATCAAGTGCTTCTTCAAATAATTTCTTGTGACGAAGGTTTGTAATATAGGTTTCCTGCTTGGGCGCAAGCTCTCCATTAAAGAAAATGTCAGTAATGGCGTGCTTTAGCTCATCCAAACCCTCTCTATTCAATAAAGAAGTTGTGATGATAGGAAAATCTATGCTATTACAATCTGAAAACAGCATAGGAAGGATATCTTTTGATATTTTAATATCTGGTGTCAGATCATTTTTATTTAAAATAACAATAGTCTTCTTGCCTTCGCATAGTTTAAAGATATCTTTGTCGATTTCTTCAACATCAGATGTAGAGTCCAGAACATAGAGACAAAGATCAGCTTCAGCAATTTTTTCTTTTGCTCTGTCTACACCAATCTTCTCAATAAGATCTTCTGTCTCTCTTATTCCAGCAGTATCTATTAGATTAAGAACAATATCATCAAGACGAACTGTTTCTTCAATTACATCTCTGGTTGTTCCAGCAATGTCTGTAACAATTGCCCTGTCACTTCCAGAGAGCGCATTTAATAAAGATGACTTACCAGCATTAGGCTTTCCGATAATAACAGTTTTTATACCATCTTTTCTTATGATGCCTTCATCTGCTGAACTAAGAAGCTTTGATATTTTATCTATCATTGGAAGGATCTTACTTTTCAGCTCAGAAGAAAAACCAGTAAGATCATAGTTTTCCGGATCATCCAGAGCTGATTCGATATACGCCATCTCATATAAGATTTCTTTTCTTAGAGAAACGACCTCATCATATATGTTTCCTGAAAGCTGTGCTCTTGAACTTTCAAGTGCAAAAGAGCTCTGAGCTTCGATGATGTCCATGACAGCTTCAGCTTTTGTCAAATCAATCCTGCCATTTAAAAAAGCTCTCTTAGTAAACTCTCCTGGTTCAGCAAGTCTGCAACCATTTTTTAAAAGAAGAGATAAGACTTCATTCATTACCAGCATTCCGCCGTGGGAATTGATCTCAATCACATCTTCACAGGTATATGAGTGAGGAGCTTTCATAAAAGAGATCATAACTTCATCAACAATCCTGTCACCATCAACTATATATCCATATCTTATGGTGTTTGGTTCGTGACTTGTTAAATCTCTTTCCTTCTTTCCGGAAATATAGAGTTTGTCACAAATTGAAACTGCTTCCTTACCACTTACTCTGATGATACCAATACCAGCATCAGTCATGGCAGTTGCGATAGCACATATTGTGTCATCATTAAAACTTCTAAGTACGTTACCCATAGTATTTTTACCTAAACAAAACCCCTCAAGACAAATCTCGAGGGGTATCTAGTTAAGATTATTTCTTTAAAGTAACAACTACTCTTCTGAAAGGCTCATCACCTTCACTGTGAGTTGTAACATATCTGTCGTTCTGAAGAGCTGAGTGAATGATCCTTCTCTCATAAGGATTCATTGGCTCAAGAGCAACTGACTGTCTTGTCTTCTTAACCTTAATTGAAATATTCTTAGCAAGGTTCTCAAGAGTAGCTTTTCTTCTTTCACGATAATTCTCTGTATCAACTTTTACGTGGATATAATCCTGAACATCTCTGTTGACTACCAGTGAAATGAGATACTGAAGTGAATCAAGAGTCTGTCCTCTCTTTCCGATAAGGACACCCATCTCTGCTCCGCTAAGTTCAACATCGAGAATGTTCTCAGAAGCATTGAACTTGGTATCTACCTTTACTTCCATCTTCATGGCATCGAAGACTTCTTTTAAGAAAGCGTTTGCTTTTGCGATAAGTTCATCGCCATTTACATCTGACTTCTTAACTTCTTCTTTCTTATCTTCCTTAACTACTTCTTTTGTTTCTTTCTTAACTTCGCTCTTTACTTCCTTAGGTGCTGGAACTTCTTCCTGTACAGGTTCAGCATTTTCTTCCTTGATCCTAGCCTTGATCACAGCAGGCTTACTTGCAATTCCTAAGAATCCTGAAGAACCATTTGAGATAACTTCATAATCAAGTCTGTCGCTTGTTACCATAAGTGTTTCACAAGCTTCAGTTATAGCATCATCCACATTTTTTGCGGAAAATTCCTGGTATTCCATATTTCCTCCTCACAAAGGTTACTTATTTTGTATTTTGTTCGTTAAACTCTTTTACCATGTTTGCTTTTGCTAAAAGAGAATCTTTTCTGATGTTCTTGTTTGCGTAAACATCCTGTGCTTTCTTAAGCTGTTTTTCTTTCTCAGCTTCGCTTATAGAAGAATTCTTAACAGTATTAAGATCACCACTTCTTGTTGAAAGATTAGCATAAAGGTTCATCTGCTTGGTAGACTTCTGTTTTTCAAGCTTCTCTTTATACTTAGCTGTGTTCTTGGCAATCTCAGCGTCGATGTCGATCTTATCAATATGTCTGTTGATAACAATCTGCTGTATTGATCTTACTACAGCACCTGCAATCCAGTAGATACCCATACCTGCAGGAAGACTTAAACAGAAAACTGCTGACATGATAGGCATCATGAGGTTCATTGTCTTCATTGACTGCTGCATCTGAGCTGTTGGATCATTAGGATCAACCTTGCCATTATCGTTTGCAGCCTGTGGCATGAGCTTTACATTGATCCACTGTGTAAGAGCTGCAAGCAAAGGAACAATAACTCCTCCGATAAGAAGAAGGAAATTCTTGTCAGCAAATGCAGTCTTCATTGTATACATAGGTGTATCACCAATGTTAAGACCAAGGAAATTGTTAAATCTAAGAAGTGCTGTGTGTGTGTTCTCAATTGATGCTGTCAGTGAAGGGAACTGAGCTGTTAAGCTGCTCCAATCTGCAGATGAAGCCTTGTTGAGAACATCAATAAATGTGTTCTTGATGTAAGTAGTATCACCAGCAGTAAAAGCTGCATCTGTGAACTGCTTTTTAAACTGACTGGCACTTGAAAGATTCTGCAAAAATTCTGCAGCTCCGCTTGTACCCATAAGATCCTCTACAAGTGGAGAAAAAGAATCTCTTACAATATTAACATAAGCAGGAATTGAATAGATAACACGGTAAAGAGCAAAGAGGATGGGCATCTGAATGAGAAGCTGAAGACAGCTACCAGTCTGAGATACACCATATTTAGCATAGACCTCTTTTGTTTCCTGCTGCATAGCAAGCATGGAGTCGTTATCTTTCTTTCCCTTATACTTGTCCTGAATAGCTTTAAGTTCAGGACTCATCTTGCTCTGAAGCTTAGAAAACTTCTGCTGCTTGTATGTCAAAGGCAACAGACATAAATAAATTACAATAGTGAAAATGATGATAGCAAGACCAATGTTTGGAATACCGATAGCATTTAAAACATTGAAAATGCCATTCATAAGATGACCGAGCAGCCAGGCTACTGGTCCAACAATTCTACCCTGATACTGGGTAAGTAAAACTCCCGTCAAAATATACCTCCTCGAATCAGATACTAATTACCCGAAATTTATGGGACCGGATCATAACCACCACTTGAAAATGGATTACACCTAAGTATCCTCCATGCAGCAAGTAGTCCCCCTTTAATGGCTCCATACTTTTCTATTGCTTCCAGTCCATACTCAGAACAAGTTGGTATGTATGGACACTTTGTTCTCTTTAATGGAGAAATGTACTTCCTATAAAGCTTGATCAAAAAAATTAAGATATGTTTCATCTTAAACACCGCCATTTTTTCTTATGCGGGCCTTCCCTGCCAGGCTAAGTAGAGACTCCTCAATATCAAAATATGTGGCGTCCTGCGCACAGGCTCTGGCAACGACTACTATGTCCAAACCACTATTGAACATATCTTCATGTAGTCGGTACGATTCTCGAACAAGTCTTGCAAATCTGTGCCTTACAACACTGTTCCCAACTTTTTTACTACATGAAATCCCCAGCTTGTTACAAGAAGTCCCATTTTCCCACACATACATTACAATAAACTTATTGGCAAAGCTTTTACCCTTCTCATAACAGTTACGGAAATCATTTGTCTTTTTCATTGAATCTGAAAAAAGCATCGTATCATCCTTTATATATAAGGAATAAAAATTATCAAGATGAAAAAAGGTCACATATCTGTGACCTTTAAAATCATGCTGATAATCTCTTTCTTCCCTTAGCTCTTCTAGCAGCAAGAACCTTTCTGCCACCCTTAGTAGCCATTCTAGCTCTGAAACCATGAACTCTGGCTCTCTGAAGCTTATGAGGCTGGAATGTCATCTTCATATTAAAACACCTCCTTCTTGAACAGACTAACCTTCTATTAAAAGGTCCATTAAATGAGATAATGATCTCAAAATTGTCAATTGATTACATCCTGTGTGGAAAAAATCTTTATCATTATAATAGATAAAAAGGGCTTGGTCAAGCCATTAATCCAAGGTTTTTAAATGAAAAAATAATTTATATTTTTTTGAAAAAATAATAACCCACATATAGTAGAGTAAAAAATTATCCACACCAAAATGTTGATTTTGTGGATAACTTGTGAATAATTATTTTTCATTAAAAGATATCCACATTTTTTCTGGATTTTGTGGAAAAAGCTGTACATAAAATGGACTTATTTTTTAAAAAATCCAGTATTTAAGCCATTTGTCATGGTAGATATTTAATGGTGGAAAATAAGTGGTTTTTCCACAACCATAATTATAAATCATTTTTCCACTGATTTTTAAAAAAGTTATCCACAATTTCAGTCTGTTTGATATTTAAGGGCTTTTAATATAAAATAGAAAAAGTCTAAATTTATGCTTTGTTGGGGTTTTTTTATGCAATCATCTAATGAAATCGTTGAAAAATTAAAGGAAAATTGGGAGTCAATCAAGGTTACCATCAAAAATGAAGCTGGTATCACTGACATTTCTTATAAAACCTGGATTGATCCTCTCTCCGTCTATGGTTTTGAGGACAACACTGTAAAAATCCTTATACCTTCAGACAATTCCTTCACACTTACTTATATAGTTAATCACTACGTTGATTTCTTTAAAGTAACGATCTCTGAGTTTTTGGAATCAATGGTGGATGTATCTTTTATTTTAAATAAGGATACTATTAATAATGAAGAAACACATGATGATTTTCCATCAGCAAGTGATGAAACCCAGTCATCTTCTAATATTGTCTACGAACAGGCCAATCTAAATCCAAGATACAGATTTGATACCTTTGTCGTAGGTAGCAACAACAAGTTTGCTCACTCTGCTTCACTGGCTGTTGCTGAGTCACCTGGAATTTCTTATAACCCTCTTTTCTTATATGGAGGACCAGGACTTGGTAAGACTCACCTTATGCATTCAATTGGTCATTTCATTATTGAACACAATCCACGTGCTAAGGTTTTATATGTTACTTCAGAGCAGTTTACAAATGAAGTTATCGAATCCATCAGAAGTTCAAGAGCCGAGAACATGACAAGACTTCGTGAAAAATACAGAACTGTTGATGTTCTTATGGTCGATGACGTTCAGTTTATTATAGGAAAGGATGCAACACAGGAAGAATTTTTCCACACCTTTAATGCTCTTCATCAGGCTGGTAAACAGATAATCCTTTCATCTGATAGACCTCCAAAGGAAATGGAAACTCTTGAAGAGAGATTCAGATCAAGATTCGAGATGGGTCTTATAGCAGATATCCAGTCTCCTGACTATGAAACAAGGGTTGCCATCCTTCGTAAGAACGCTGAGAACTTTGGACGCAGCATTGGCGATGATGTCATTGATTATGTTGCTTCAAACATCAAGTCAAACATCAGAGAGCTTGAAGGAGCTCTTACCAAAATCATTGCACACTCAAGACTTAATAATGTAGAGATTACTTTAGACAACGCCAAAGATGCTCTAAAGGATATCATCTCTCCAGATACTACCAAGATCATTACTCCACAGCTTATCGTTGATACAGTTTGTGAACAGTACGGTATCAAAAAAGATGACGTGGTTTCTAAAAAGAGAAACGCTGAGATTGTTCTACCTCGCCAGGTAATAATGTATCTTTGCAGAGAACATACTGATGCTTCTTTAGAAGAAATTGGAAAACTTCTTGGTAAAAAGGATCACACAACAGTTATGAGCGGAATCAGCAAGATAAAATCAATGATTCCAACAGATGAGGATCTTAACAAAAACTTGGATATCATAGTCAAGAAGTTAAATCCTTCTCTTTGATAAAAGATATTACCCACATATTGTGGATAACTCAGAGTAAAAAAGTGAATTACCAGAGGATTAATTGTTGATTAAGGGTGGATAAGTATTTTCCACCCTTTTTTTAAAAAATTTGGCTTGTTTATAACTTTAAACTTTTCAACATGTAATTTTTTGTTTTCAACAGCTAAAAATTTGTAAAAAAGCCTTTAAAATTGTATAATAGAATAGGTTTTACACTTATCAACATCTATTAATACTGTTTTTATTATTTATTAATAATTATTTTATAGTTACAAACTTGAAGGGAGTATTATCCAAATGAAATTCGTATGCTCTAAGTCTAATCTTGTGAGTGGACTACAGATTGTATCAAAGGCTGTTCCTTCTAAAACAACAATGTCAGTCCTTGAATGTATCCTTGTAGATACAACAGAAGGGATCATTAAGTTTATAGCCAATGATATGGAGCTTGGTATCCAGACCATTGTAGAAGGAAATATTATAGAAAGAGGTTTTGTCGCAATTGATGCCAAGATCTTTGTTGACATTGTAAGGAAGCTTCCTGATAACGAAGTAACTATTGAAGCTGATGCATCCAGCAAAGTTACTATCAGCTGCGAAAAGGCAAAGTTCAACCTCATTGGAAGAAAGGGAGATGACTTTACTTATCTTCCAACTATTGAAAAGATAGACGGAGTAGAGGTTTCTCAGTTTACTCTTAGAAATGTTATTCAGCAGACTATTTTCTCTATTGCAGAAAACGATGCCAACAAGATGATGGGCGGAGAGCTTTTTGAAGTAGATGGAGATAATTTAAAGCTTGTATCCCTTGATGGACACAGAATTTCTATCAGAAAAGTTAAGCTTGGATCAAACTATCCATCAAAGAAGGTAATAGTTCCAGGTAAGACACTGGGAGAGATCAGTAAGATCTTAAGTGACAGCACAGAAAAGCAGGTAAGCATCTATTTTACTGACAAGCATGTTTTATTTGAGTTTGATAAAACAACTGTAGTTTCAAGACTTATTGAAGGTGAATACTTTAGTATCGATCAGATGCTCTCAAGTGATTATGAAACAAAGATGAGCATCAACCGCAAGGAATTCCTTGATTGTATAGACAGAGCAACTCTTCTTGTAAAAGAGGGAGATAAAAAGCCTGTTATCATCTCTGTTACTGATGGAAAGATGGAACTTAAGATCAATTCCACAATCGGAAGTATGGATGAGGAAATTGATATAGAAAAGCAGGGTAAGGATCTTATGATTGGCTTCAATCCTAAGTTTCTTATTGATGCACTCAGAGTAATAGAAGATGAGACTGTAGATATTTATCTTGTTAACCCTAAAGCTCCTTGCTTTATAAGGGACAAGGATTCAACATATATCTACCTTGTACTTCCAGTAAACTTTACAACAGTTGATTAAAAAGGATTTTCATGGAAACAATTAAGCTTAGAGAAACAGATGACTTTATAAAACTTGGACAGGCCCTTAAAAAGGCAGGTCTTGAGGGTTCAGGCGTTGATGCCAAGATGGATATTCAGTCAGGACTTGTAAAAGTAAATGGAGAAATAGAAGAAAGAAGAGGCCGTAAGCTCTACGACGGAGATGTATTTGAGTTTAACGGAACACAGGTAAAAGTAGAGAAATGATAATAAAGTCATTGGAACTGGCCGATTTCAGAAACTATGACAATCTCAAAATAGATTTTAGCAGTGGGACCAATATCCTTTATGGTGATAATGCTCAGGGTAAGACCAATATCCTTGAGGCAATCTATGTTTCTGCGACAACTAAGTCCCACAAGGGCAGCAAAGACAAAGAAATCATAGGATTTGGCAAAGAAGAAGCACATATTAGGACCATTCTTGAAAAAGATGGTGCTGAATATCGAGTAGATATGCACCTTCGAGGAAACAGGTCCAAGGGAATTGCTATTGATGGGCAGAAGATAAAAAGAGCTTCAGACCTGATTGGCATGCTGAATGTGGTATTTTTTTCTCCAGAGGATCTTAGCATCATCAAAAATGGTCCTTCTGAAAGACGCAGATTCATGGATATGGAGCTGTGTCAGTTAGATCAGATATATTTAAACAGCCTTTCTAAATACAATAAACTTGTAGTCGAAAGAAATAAGGTTCTTAAGGATCTGTTCGAACACCCTGAAAACAGTGTACTTCTAGATGTTCAGGACAAACAGCTGTGTGAATATGGATCCATCATCATCAAAGCTAGAGAAAAATTCATCACTGAGCTTAATGAAATAATAAGGCCCATTCATGAGAAACTTACAGGAGGAAAAGAACTGCTGTCTGTTTATTATGAGCCTAATGTGGAACAAGCTGAATTTGAAAAGAAATTATCTTCTTCCAGAAAAAAAGACATCTATGCCAAGCAGACTACAGTTGGACCACATAAAGATGATTTTTCATTTATTGTCAGAAAATCAAGTGAAGATGATGGCATAGACATCAGAAAGTATGGTTCCCAGGGTCAGCAGAGAACAGCATCACTTTCTTTAAAACTATCAGAGATAGAAATAGTTAAAAAATCAAAGAAAGAAAATCCAGTTCTTTTGCTTGATGATGTTTTATCTGAACTTGACAGTAACAGGCAGAACTATCTTTTGAATACCATTGGAAATATTCAGACTATCATCACCTGCACTGGTCTTGATGAATTTGTTAATAACAGATTTGAAATAGATAAACTGTTCCGTGTAACTGATGGAACAGTAAGTAGTGAAAATTAAGGAGTAAAAAATGAGTAACGAAGAAGTACAGTACGGCGCCGATCAAATTCAAATCCTTGAAGGTCTTGAAGCTGTAAGAAAAAGACCTGGTATGTACATTGGTACTACAGCAAGTAGGGGATTGCATCACCTTGTCTATGAGATAGTAGATAACTCAGTAGATGAGGCCCTTGCTGGTTTTTGTGACCACATAGAAGTTACGATTAACCAGGATAACACTATTATCGTTAAGGATAATGGACGTGGTATTCCTGTTGATGTTAACCACAAGTCAGGTCTTACCGGTGTAGAGGTAGTATTTACAATCCTTCATGCAGGTGGAAAGTTTGGCGGTGGAGGTTACAAGGTATCTGGTGGTCTTCACGGTGTTGGTGCATCAGTAGTCAACGCACTTTCTGAGTGGCTTGAAGTCCAGGTTACAAGGGATGGAAAAGTATATCAGCAAAGATATGAAAGAGGAAAGGTTTGCTATCCTCTTAAAGTTGTTGGAGATGCTCCTAATGGCGAAACAGGTACAAGAGTTTACTTTAAGCCTGATGCAGAGATCTTTAAAGAGACAACTGTATACGACTTTAACATACTTAAACAGAGACTTCGTGAAATGGCCTTCCTTACAAAAGGTCTAAGGATCACGCTTACAGACCTTCGTGTTGAAGAAGGTGAGGACCCGATAGTTCAGACCTTCCACTACGAAGGCGGAATAAGTGAGTTTGTTCAGTACCTCAACAAGAGTAAAACCGCTCTTTATCCAGAGATCATGTACTTTGAGGGAAACAGGAACAATGTACAGGTTGAAGTTTCACTTCAGCACAACGACTCCTATACAGAAAGTATCTATACTTTCGTAAATAACATAAACACTCCTGAAGGTGGTACGCACCTTGAAGGATTTAAGGCTGCTCTTACCAAGACATTTAATGACTATGCAAGAGCAAATAAGATGCTTAAGGACAACGAAGAAAACCTTACTGGTGAAGATATCAGAGAAGGTCTTACTGCAATCATAAGCGTAAAGATTGAGGATCCTCAGTTTGAGGGACAGACCAAGCAAAAGCTTGGAAACTCAGAGGCAAGAGGAGCTGTAGCAGGTATTGTTGGTGAACAGCTCACATATTTCCTTGAGCAGACTCCTACAGTAGCTAAGCAGATCCTTGAAAAAGCTATTCTTGCTCAGAGAGCAAGAGATGCTGCAAGAAAAGCAAGAGACCTTACAAGGCGTAAGTCCGCCCTTGACGGTTTTGGTCTTCCAGGAAAGCTTGCAGACTGCTCTGAAACAGACAGATCAAAGTGCGAGATTTTCATCGTAGAGGGAGATTCCGCCGGCGGATCAGCTAAGACTGCCCGTAGCCGTGCTACTCAGGCCATCCTTCCACTTAGAGGTAAGATTCTTAACGTTGAGAAGGCAAGAGTTGACAGAATTTACGGAAACAACGAGATCAAGTCCATGATAACTGCCTTTGGTACAGGTATCCATGATGACTTTGATATAAACAAGCTTCGCTATGACAAGATCATCATCATGACCGATGCGGACGTAGATGGTGCACATATTGCAACACTTATGCTCACTTTCCTTTATAGGTTCATGCCTGAGCTTATCAAGGAAGGACACGTTTATCTTGCACAGCCACCTCTTTACAAGCTTGAAAAGAACAAGAAGGTCTGGTATGCATACAGCGATGAAGAGCTTAACAAGATTCTTCTTGATGTAGGAAGAGACCAGAACAACAAGATCCAGAGATATAAGGGTCTTGGAGAGATGGATCCAGAGCAGCTTTGGGAGACAACAATGGATCCGGAAAGAAGAGTTCTTCTTAGAGTGAACATCGACGAAGAGAGCGAATCTGATATTGATGTAACATTTACAACTCTCATGGGAGATAAGGTTGAGCCCAGAAGAGAGTTTATTGAAAAGAACGCTAAGTTCGTTAAGAATCTTGATATTTAAGGATTGATAAAATCCATAGAATTGAGGTAATAAGATGGCTGATAACAACAACATCAACAACAATGATCTGTCAGATGATGTCTTTGACAAGACAACCACTGACAGAATAAAGGAAGTAGATCTTCAAAAGACCATGGAAGCTGATTACATCGATTACGCCATGAGCGTAATCGCATCCCGTGCGCTTCCTGATGTAAGAGATGGTCTTAAGCCAGTACAGAGAAGAATTCTGTACTCAATGATCGAGCTTAACAACGGTCCTGACAAGCCACATCGTAAGTGTGCTCGTATCGTCGGCGATACAATGGGTAAATATCACCCTCATGGTGACAGCTCAATTTACGGTTCATTGGTAAATATGGCGCAGCCATGGTCAATGAGATATTGTCTTGTAGACGGACACGGAAACTTTGGTTCAGTGGATGGAGATGGCGCAGCTGCCATGCGATACACTGAGGCTCGTCTTACCAAGATCTCAATGGAGATGATCGCTGATATCGGAAAAGATACAGTAGATTTCGTTCCAAACTTTGATGAGACAGAAAAAGAACCTTCTGTTCTCCCCAGCCGTTACCCTAACCTTCTGGTAAATGGTACAACTGGTATTGCGGTAGGAATGGCAACTAATATTCCTCCTCACAATTTAAGAGAAGTTATAAACGCTGTTGTCAAGATGATCGACAACAAGGTAAATGAAGACAGAGATACTGAGATTGAGGAAATCCTTGAGATCATCAAGGCTCCTGACTTCCCTACAGGTGGTATCATCCTTGGAACAAGAGGAGCAGAAGAAGCCTACAGGACAGGTAGAGGTAAGGTTGTAGTAAGAGCTGTTACTGATATTGAGCCTATGAACAACGGTAAGAACAGAATTGTTGTTACCGAGCTTCCATACCTTGTAAATAAGGCAAACATGATCGCTAAGATCGCTGAGCTTGTTAAGCTTAAAAAGCTTGATGGAATAACAGCTCTTCGCGATGAGTCAGATAGAGAGGGTATGCGCGTTGTAATCGAGCTTAGAAGTGATGTTAACCCTAACATCATGCTCAACAAGCTCTACAAGCACACCCAGATGCAGGATTCCTTTGGAATCATCATGCTGGCTCTTGTTAATAACCAGCCTAAGGTAATGAGCATTACAGAAATGCTCACCTACTATATCAAGCATCAGGAAGAGGTTGTAACAAGAAGAACAAAGTACGACCTCAACAAGGCAGAAGAGAGAAACCATATCTTAGAAGGTCTGCTCATTGCCCTTGATAATATCGACGAAGTAATAAAGATCATCAGAGGATCTGAGACTGTAGCTATAGCCAAGGAACAGTTGATGGGAAGATTTGGTCTTTCCGATGTTCAGGCTCAGGCTATTGTTGACATGAGACTTCGTACACTGACAGGTCTCGAAAGAGATAAGCTTGAGCAGGAGCACGCTGAACTTCTTAAGAAAATTGAGGAATTAAAGGCTATCCTTGCAGACAAGAAGCTCCTTCTTGGAGTTATCAAAAAAGAAATTATTGAGATTTCTGATAAATACGGTGATGACAGAAAGTCACAGATAGGTCATGATGACTCTGATATTGATACAGAGGATCTCATTCCTAATGTGAATACAGTAATTGCCATGACTGATCTTGGATATATAAAGAGAATGTCAATTGACAATTTCAAGTCTCAGAATCGTGGTGGAAAGGGAATCAAAGGTATCACAACAATTGAGAATGACTTTGTTGAAGATATCCTTATGACCACAACCCATAACTATGTAATGTTCTTTACCAACACAGGAAGAGTCTACAGGCTCAAAGCTTACCAGATTCCTGAGGCATCAAGAACATCCCGTGGTATGGCTATAGTTAACCTTCTTTCCCTGGCACCAGGTGAAAAAATTTCAGCTATGATCCCAGTTAAAGGATTTGAGGATGAGGAGAAATCTCTTTTCATGGTTACCAAGAAAGGTACAGTAAAGAAGACTCCTATCACAGAATTTTCAAATGTTAGAAAGACCGGACTTGCAGCAATAAACCTTAGAGATGATGATGAGCTCATTGAGGTTAAGACTGTTAAGAAGAACTCTGAGATATTCCTGGTTACCAAGAACGGAATGTGCATCCACTTTGATGAATCTGATGTGCGCTCAACAGGCAGATCTTCCATCGGTGTAAGAGGAATGATGCTTGACGATACAGATGAGATCGTAGGAATGCAGATCAACACTCAGGGCGATTCACTTCTTATCGTATCTGAGAATGGATATGGAAAGAGAACTGATCTTACTGAATTCCACAACCAGTTCAGAGGTGGTAAGGGCGTTAGATGTTACAAGATAACAGAAAAGACCGGAAATGTAGTTGGTGTTAAAGCAGTTAATGATGACAACGAGATCATGATGATCACTAATGCGGGCATTATTATCCAGCTACGAATGAATGATATATCAGTTCATGGAAGAGTAACATCCGGAGTTAAGATGATCAATCTTGATAAGGGCGTTACAGTTGCCAAGATTGCCAAGGTAAGAGAAAAGATCTCTGATGGTGAAAAAGATATCGATAATATCGATGATATCGCTGAAAATGTAGATGAAGAGTCTTAAGTTTTTTAGCATTCTTGTGGGGTGAGAATCTTATGAACATTGGACTTCTTGTAACAGAACTTGAGGACAAAGAAGTAAAGAAAATATGTATAGGTGCTGATAAGGCAGCAAAAGAAAAGGATGTGAACCTGATAATCATTCCGGGACAATACATTCTTTCTGATGACAAAAGTGGCGAAAAGCCCTTTGATTATCAGTACAGCGCGCTCTTTGACTACGCAGGTTCTAAAGATTTTGATGCACTCATTATCGATATTGAGAGGATTGGTTCAAAATCCACGATTCTGAAAAGAGAGGCCTTTCTTAAGAAATTTGAGAATATCCCCGTCCTGACTCTTTCTGAGCAGGAGGGATACCCCTTTGTCAATCCGGTAGAAGACGGGATTGATAAGCTAAAACAGCTTGGATATGAGGCTGTATGTGATGCGGTATTTTACGTAAAGAATCAGATACTGCCTCCTGTTGAAGCACCACAGACCTTTAACTATGTTGAGAAGCCTGATTCCTATACCCTCAACATGTTATCTGATATGAGTTATTTTCTTTTCCACAAGAAGTACGATGCTGGAACAGCCTACAGTAGTTTTGTAAGTCTTGGACTTAAGCATGGAATTAAGAACAGCGCTATTTTGCTCTTTGATAAAAAGGTCAGAAATACCACAAAATATCCATGGACAATGCCAGAAAACATCCGTGTAATGAGCGCCATTATGAATGGTCAGGAGATGAATTTTACTGACAGCAAGATGGAAGTGGGAACAGACAGTGTTTTTTCAAATGTCATCAAAGGAAAGAGTGCTACTTACATATTAGGAGACATCTTTGTTGGTGAGTATCAGCTGGGACTTATGATATATGAGTTCCATCCTGATAATCTTGTGGACTATTTTTACACAAATATGACCAGTCTCATTACTGGTGTTTCAAGACTTTCTTACCTTGAGAGGGAGCTCGAAAAGACAACTGAAGAGCTCTATGAAGTACAGGAGGAGCTTGCAAGAGACGACTCTGTTCTTGATCATATCGGAGATCAGGACTACCTTACAGGTGGACTTAACAGAAGAGGCTTTTTTGCAAAGGCCTATGATCTTCTCAAGGATAACTTCGTTGATGGAAAGTACGCAGTTGTTACCTATATCCACATGGAATCCCTTAAGCGGATCAACGATATGTATGGCCATGAGGAAGGTGACAGAGCAGTTAAAAGAGTTGCGAAAGTTCTGGAAGAAGTATTTGGAGGCTGTATCTACGGCAGAATCAGGGGCGATGAATTTGCAGTCCTCATGATAGAGGATGAAGAGGGAAGATCAGAGTCCCTTCGCGAGGAGATGCAGAGCCAGAACGCAAAACTATTGGAAGAGCCTGGAAGATATATAAATCATCTTCAGTACTCAATTTGTGAATTCAGCCATGAAGAGAACCTCTCTCTTCGTGAGATGCTTAAGGAAACAGACGAAAACCTTAAGAGAATAAAGGGTAATCTATAATGGCAAAAAAGCTAGTGTCATGGAATGTAAATGGTCTTAGGGCCTGCGTATCAAAGGGATGTTTTGACGAGTTCATGAAAAAAGAAGATCCCGATGTTATCTGCCTTCAAGAGACCAAGCTTCAGGAGGGACAGATAGATCTTGAACTTCCTGGATATGAGAAGTACTGGAACTATGCAGAGAAAAAGGGCTATTCCGGGACAGCTATTTTTACAAAAGAAAAACCAATCTCAGTTTCCTATGGACTTGGAATTGAAGAGCACGACCACGAGGGAAGAGTTATAACTGCAGAGTATGAGGACTATTACCTCGTTACAGTGTATGTTCCAAATGCCAAGGAAGACTTATCAAGACTTGAATACAGACAGGTTTGGGAAGATGATTTTCTTAAGTTCATAAAGAACCTTGAGAAGACAAAACCTGTGATATATTGTGGGGACTTAAATGTAGCCCACAAGGAGATAGATCTTAAAAATCCAAAGCCAAACAGAGGTCATGCTGGTTTTACAGATGAAGAGAGAGCCAAGTTTGATAACGTGGTATCATCTGGTCTTGTGGACAGCTTCAGGTATTTTTACCCTGACCTTGAAGGCGCTTATTCCTGGTGGTCCTACAGATTTAACTCAAGGGCCAAGAATGCAGGGTGGCGTATAGACTACTTTATAGTGTCAGAATCTATCATGGATCAGGTAGAGGATGCCAAAATATACGCAGATGCTCTTGGTTCAGATCACTGTCCGGTTGGACTTATCTTAAAATAAAACAAAAATAATGGGCTGATAAATAATAAGTATTTATCAGCCCTTGTTTTTAGATAAGTTTTTGAATAAATGAATCTACTTTAGCCCAGTAGTTAACCGGATCTTTGACTACTCCTTCAATGTGACCAGATCCAAGGATCATCAGGTACTGCTTCTTGCAGGAAGCTGCTTCGTAGAGTCTTGAGCACATATGAGGATCAATAAATGTATCGTCATCTCCGTGGATAAAGAGAGTTGGAGTTTTAGATCTTGTAACAGCCTTGATAGGAGAGACAAGGTTAATATCGTAGCCAGCTCTTATGTAGATGATAACTCTTGAGATTAAAAGAGCAATTGGAATTGGAACAAATGAACCCTTAAAGAGCTTGTATGCAGAAGCAAACTGTTCACGAAGGGTTGAGTAGGAGCTGTCAGCTATGGCGCCCTTTACGTTTTCTGGAAGATTTTCACCTGTTGTCATCAAGGTAGTTGCAGCGCCCATGGACATTCCGTGAAGAAAGATCCTGGCATCCTTATCTTTTTTGATGAGAAAATGGATCCATTCAATGATATCAAGCCTGTCATCAAGGCCGTAGCCAATATAGTTTCCTTCGCTTTTTCCAAAGCCCCTAAGGTCAACGAGCAGGCAGTTTATTCCCTTTTCAAGGTAGTGCTTTGCAAAGATTCCGTTAGATTCATGATTATCCCAGATTCCGTGGATAAGTATCACATAGTTATGGGATTCTTCATCTGCTGGGATGTAGCTAGCATGAAGATCAAGCTTATCAACTGACTTAATGAAAACGTCCTGCCTGTCTGGATGATTCCTGACAAATTCCCTTCCCTCAGTGATGGATATGTCATAGTCTTTTTCTCCATCCTGATGTTCATGGGGTTTTGTGGAAATCTTGTAGATATAATCTGAAAAAGCATAAACTCCGCCAAGAAATGCAGTGACAGCGGAGAGTTTTAGAAAAGTATTCTTTTTGCTCATGGAAATGCCCTTATCTTCCTGTAAATTTAAATATATATTAACATCTTTTACTACCTGTAACAAATTATGATATACTCTTTTCGAGTTTTAAACGTGGAGAAATATAATGGGTTTTAATTCCTTTAATTTCATACTCCTGTTTTTGCCAGCACTTCTTATAATCTGGTTTTTACTTAACAGGTCAAAAAAATATATCCTGGCAGATATTTTTCTGACAGGTATGTCGCTGTACTACTATTACACTTTCGGAATGTCTTTTCTTCTGATCCTTCTTGGGAGCATTGTTGTAAACTATGCTCTGAGCATGGTGATAGAAAAAAAGCCTTCATCTGCAAAGATAGTAAAGGTAATAGGAGTTATCTTTAACTTATCGCTTTTGTTTTATTTCAAATATCTCGGATTTTTCATGGACAACGTAAGTGCCATCACAGGTACTGATCATTTTACAAAAGAGATACTAATGCCTATAGGTATTAGCTTTTTTACCTTTGGACAGATTTCCTTTATTGTAGACAGGGCAAATGGAGAAGCCAGGAATTATAATTTCCTGGAGTATGTCCTGTACACAGCCTATTTTCCAAAACTCATTCAGGGTCCTATCGCTTTCCACAAGGAGATGATAGACCAGTTTAGTGATAAGAGTCTTCGCCAGTTTGACAGCGACAGGTTTTCAAAGGGACTTATGAGCTTTATCATAGGGCTTGGAAAAAAAGCTATCCTTGCAGACACCCTTTCTAAAGCAGTTAATTATGGGTTTATGTACACCCATTCTCTTGATACACTGACAGTTATTGTTGTTATGCTAGCCTATACATTCCAGATCTACCTTGATTTTTCGGGGTACTGCGACATGGCAGGCGGTGTAAGTCTTATGCTGGGGTATGAGCTTCCAATGAACTTTAACTCTCCTTATAAGGCTGCAACATCAAAAGAACTGTGGCAGAGATGGCATATGACTCTTTCAAGGTTCTTTATAAAGTATGTGTACATACCTCTTGGAGGCAGCAGAAAGGGAAAGGTAAGGACTGTAATAAACGTCCTTATAGTCTTTGTGCTTAGCGGACTATGGCATGGAGCTGGCTGGACATACATCTGCTGGGGACTGATGCAGGGACTTTTAGTTGTTTGGGATGATCTGGGAATTGTAGGTGTTAAGAGTGATCACGAAGATGGTTCATCAAAAAAGCCAAGGTATCTTCTTAGAAAAGAACCTCTTATCATGATTCCAAGAGCTCTTTCAAATGCTCTGACTTTCCTGATGTTTGTTATATCCCTGATCTTCTTTAGATCTCAGGACATGTCATATGCTATCGCAATGTTTAAGAGAGCTGCGTTCTGGACATATCCAGGATTCCTGCTAAGGACAGCATCCCAGCTGGAGATTGGAGAAAACTATGTTCTTCGCCAGATCTTTTTAAGAGGAAATCTTCCTGGTGGAGAAAATACTGTATACATGATGACTATGATAGTTCTTTTACTGGTTTCAGGATTTATCATGACAAGAAAGAACACAAACGAGATCATAAAGACCACGAAGATGACCACAAAGACAGCGCTTTTACTGGCTATTACATTTATATGGTCCTTTATTTCACTATCAAATGTCAGCACATTTATTTACTTCCAGTATTGATCAAAGGTATAAAATGGCAAAAGAAAATTCATCTATCAATTTCATAAAAAAGCTGTTTGTCATGATCCTTGTGATGATGGTGCTAGTGGCGGGAACAGTGTTTGTCTTTGATCCCTTTTATCACTACCATAAGCCATGGCTTGGACTTAAGGCTGTTCTTAACGACAAGGAGTACCAGTGCATAGGAACACTAAAAAATTTTGACTATGACGCCCTGATCGTTGGATCTTCAGTTATGGAAAACAACGACAACTCCTGGTTTGACAGCGCCTACGGAGTAACCTCCATAAAGGCCATCAGGTCCTACGGAGCTACTGCAGATCTTTGCTATCTTTTAGACACAGCCTTTAAAGATCACGATATCAAGTATGTTTTCTACAATATCGATCCATCATCTTTAAGCCAGGAGCCAGAAACCACCTATGAGTCCACAGGTTGTCCAATGTACCTTTATGATGACAACCCCTTTAATGATGTGCCATATCTTTTCAACAAGGATGTGCTTCTTGAAAAGATTCCTTACCAGGTGGCAAACTCCTTTGTTGGAGACTATAATGAGAACCTGTCATACAACTGGGCAAAGTGGAAGAGCTTTAGCAAAGAGCTGGCTCTGGGCTTGTATCACAGGTCAACAGAAGTTGTGGACATGATGGATGAGACAGTTTATGACGAAAAGGCAAATGCCAACATAGACCTTTTGGTTTCGCAGGTAGAGGCCCATCCTGATACAGAGTTTATCTTTTTCTATCCATCTTATTCAATGTTGTGGTGGGACATGAGCTACAGAGCAGGCGAGACAGATGCGATCATCCGCTGTGAAAAAGAGATGACAAAAGCTCTTTTGCAACATAAAAACGTAAAGGTTTTCTGCTTCCAGGCAGAGGAAGAAGTTATCACAAACCTTGATAATTACATGGATACTATCCATTTTTCTCCTGAGATCAACAAACGGATGCTGGACCACATTTTAGCAGGAGAGTATGAACTAACTCTTGATAACTACGAAGAAGAGATAGATAAAGTAAAAGCTTTTTCGGACAAGGTGCAAAATGAGCTTATAGGATACTATGAGGACAATGGTCTTCTTAACTATAAAGCTGAATGGGAATAGTTCTTTTTACATAATTCAAAAAATGTTATATTATATTAAACTGCAATCAAAGAAAAAAGAAGGAAATAAAAGTGAGCGAACAGGCTACTAAAAAGATCGTTCTTACAGGTGGCGGAAGCGCAGGACATGTAACACCAAACATCGCCCTGATCCCAGCCCTTAAGAATGCAGGATTTGAAATATATTATATTGGTTCTTACAACGGTATTGAGAAAAAGCTTATTGAGGACTACAACATTCCATATTTTGGAATTTCTACAGGTAAGCTCAGAAGGTACTTTGATCCCAAGAATTTTTCTGATCCATTCAGAGTAATGAAGGGATTCTCAGAAGCAACCAAGCTCCTTAAGAGGATAAAGCCCGATATCATCTTTTCAAAGGGCGGATATGTAAGCGTTCCGGTTGTAAGAGCAGCGAGCTTTTTAAAGATTCCTTATATTGTCCATGAGTCAGATATGACACCAGGTCTTGCCAACAAGCTCAGCATGACAGGAGCAAGGAAGATCTGTTGCAACTTTCCAGAGACCATGAGGATCCTGCCAGCTGAGAAGGCTGTTCTTACTGGAACTCCCATAAGGGATGAACTTTCACAAGGTTCCAGAGAGGCAGGTAAAAAGCTCTGCGGATTTGAAGATGACAAGCCAATACTTATGGTAATAGGTGGAAGCCTTGGTGCACAGTCAGTCAATGAGACAGTAAGGTACGCTCTTCCAAGACTTCTTCCACATTTCAATGTTGTGCATATCTGTGGAAAAGAGAAGATGGACAACCTTAAGCTCTCTGTTCCAGGCTACAAGCAGTTCGAATATGTTAAGAACGAACTTAAAGATATCTTTGCAATGGCTGATATTGTTGTTTCAAGAGCAGGTGCCAACTCGATCTGTGAGCTCCTTGCTCTTAAAAAGCCAAATATCCTCATCCCTCTTTCAACCAAGTCAAGCAGAGGAGATCAAATGCTTAACGCAAGAAGCTTTGAGCAGCAGGGATTTTCTATGGTCATCGATAATGACGACCTTGATGAGGACATTCTGGTTGAAACAATTGGAGATCTTTACAACAACAGAGAGAAATTTGTGGAAGCCATGAGTAAGAGTAATCTTCATAGTGCAACAAACACAATAGTGAAGATCATCTTAGAAGAAATACAGTAACAATAGGAGCAACATAATGACATATAAGACAAAGGGAACATGTTCCACACAGATAGACCTGGATGTGGTTGACGGACTTATCAGAAATGTTAAGTTCACAAACGGCTGCAATGGAAATCTCCAGGGAATAAGTAAACTTGTTGAAGGTATGAAGGCAGAGGAAGCTATTGAAAAGCTTCGCGGGATCAAGTGTGGTTTTAAAAATACCTCATGTCCTGATCAGCTTTCTTACGCAATTGAGCAGGCTATGAACAACTAAAATTGTCACTATCGGATTTACTTTTTTACCTTTTGATTCGTATAAACAACTATAAAGGAGATAAAAGTTATGTCTGAGATGAACGATTTATTACGTAAAGAAAAAACCAAGAACACCACCGTGTTCGATACTACAAAGAAATCAGAGTATCTTCCTCAGGAGATGGTCAACCCCTACGACATGCAGGGCTCTATCATGGCGCCACCTCCGGCTTTTGAGACCAAAAAAAATGTTAAGGTCAAGTACAGTGCTGAAGACATGAAGGCCCTTGGAAAGCTCACAGATAATATTGAAAAGATCAATATTGATGATATCAATGTCAAGGATGATGAGAGCATACACAAGTATGACAAAAAACTTGTGGAAATGACCAGGACATTAAAAGAGTTTGATAACATGTCCAGGATATTCCCGGATTTCTTCAGAGAGCTTCCTGCATCCAGGAAAAAGATTGTGGGTGAAAAGATCACCAAGATGCGCAGGATCTATGAATTCTGCCTTCTTAATAACAAACGCAATGAGGAGGATGAAGTTCTGCATTACAAGCAGACAGAGAGAAATGCCATAACTCCTCCTGATAAGCCACCAGTAGACAATTACGGTTCAGAAACCTGATGAATGCTAAAAACGGCGCTGCACTTAGATGTGCAGCGCCGTTTCTTTTGTTTTATTATCCGAAATATCTCTTAAGGAGTCCTGCGAATGCCTTGCCGTGTCTTGCTTCATCTCTTCCGATCTCATGAACAACATCGTGGATGGCATCAAGGTTAAGCTCTTTTGTTCTCTTAGCAAGATCAGCTCTTCCCTGTGTTGCTCCATACTCAGCTTCAGCTCTAAGTTCAAGGTTCTTCTTGGTGGAATTTGTAAGATCTTCGCCAAGGAGCTCAGCAAACAGTGCAGCATGCTCAGCTTCCTCCCAGGCTGCCTTCTCATAAAAGGCACCAATCTCTGGATAACCCTCTCTTATAGCAACTCTTGCCATTGCAAGGTACATACCAACCTCTGAACATTCACCATTGAACATCTCGCGGAGAGACTGCTTAACATCATCAGGAGCGCTGCTAGCTACGCCAAGAACGTGCTCGCAAGCCCATACCTTCTCGCCGTCTTCCTGCTTGGTGAATTTCTCAGCGGGAGCTTTACACTTAGGGCAGAACTCCGGCGGCTGATCTCCCTCATGAATGTAACCACAAACCTGACATACCCATTTCATAGTACAAATCTCCTTTCTTGCGCTTAGCGCCAATGCATCTTTATGCATTACCGTATCGGTGTCTTAATTTAGCATAACATATTGGAAACTAAATTCCGTGAAATTTATAATTATTTTATAAAAGACTTAGCATTTATTTGAAAATTTATTTCATTCCAGAGGTTAATAAGAGTTATAATATTTATGTGTCAGATTAATTTATCCACTTTTCGAAAACCTATGGAGGATGCATTTTATGAATATAGTCAGTGAGAAAATAAAGAGTCATTACGACACGCTCCCTGCTTCAGAGAGGCTTGTTGCAGACTATGTCCTTGAGAACAAGGATGCTCTTTTCCAGCATCCCATAAAAGAACTGGCAACTCTTTCCGGAACAACACAGGCTGCCTGGACCAGATTTGCGCAGGCAATTGGATATACAGGACTTAAAGACCTTAAAAATGCATATTATGCAGAGGCCAACACCACTCTGGAGCAGACAGATAAAGGAGGGCCAAAGATTGCCTTTAAAGATGTGAATGAATATACATCTCTTCAGTCAATTGCCGACAATATCTGCGCTACAAGTGTACAGGCCGTGCAAACAACCTACAGACTCTTTGACGCTGGAACCTTTAGCGAAACAGTATCCGATATTGTAAAAGCTAAACAGATACAGGTTTTTGGCGTAGGTACTGCCAGCGTAGCAGCCTATGACTTATACTGCAAACTCCGTAGAATACACTACAATGTGGTATTCAACCATGATCATCACATGAACCTGATGACAGTATCTCAGATCGGTCCAGAGGACGCTGCCATCTTCTTTAGTGACAACGCCAAAAACACGGAGATCATGCAGCTCTTTTCTATTGCAAAAGAGAGAAAAGCTGTTACAATAGCAGTTACGAAGCTTGGAAATAATGCTCTTACAACGGGATGTGATCATGTTTTATTTGCAACATCACCTGAGATAGATAAAAAGAGCGGAATCACAAGTTCAAGATTTGCACAGCTTTTCATTGTAGATACGCTCTACACTGCAATTGCTAACAGAGACTATGAGAACATTAAAGGTTATCTTAAGAGTTCCTATGATGTTTTCCACGACACAGCAAGAGAATAA
>NZ_JAGAYD010000009.1 GCF_017940685.1 Butyrivibrio sp.
TGACAAGACACGGGGACGGTTCTACTGTCTCATTGCACGCAATGAGACAGTAGAACCGTCCCCGTGTCTTGTCAGCAGAACCACCCCCGTGTCTTGTCTTATTTTGCGCAAAAACGTATACAATCCATTGTGCGAAATTACTAAAATTACCATTTATTCTTTTGGTAATCTGACAAAATGACTACTAATTGACAAAATAAATGGTTGATTATGCAAAGTTTTTTTGACTAAGTGAATAGATAACCGGTCTAAATTATTTTAGTATGATGCTATGAAAGGAAGGGGCAAAGAGTATGGCAAAGAAAGGTAATAAAGGGGGAGCAGTTGCCAAATCCAGTTGGAAACAGAGCATCAAAAGAGACTGGCAGCTATATCTTCTTCTCTTAATTCCACTTATTCTTGTAATAGTATTTAGTTTTGGAGCTTACCCGGGTCTTAGGATGGCCTTTATGGATTATAAGCCTGCCAAGGGATACGCCGGCAGCAAATGGGTTGGCTGGGCTACGTTCCAGAAAGTTTTCAAGGATGCAGATTTTTCAAGAGCACTTAGAAACTCCATCGTATTTAACATCCTTGATCTCTTCGTAGGATTCCCGATGCCTATCATCCTGGCGCTGATCCTTAACGAGCTCCGCTACCAGAAGTTTAAAAAGGTTTCACAGACAATTCTTTATCTTCCACACTTCCTGTCATGGGCTATCATCGGTAGCGTTGCCCTGACAATGTTCAAGCCCACAAGCGGACTTGTAAACATCGCATTGATGAAGTTTGGATGGATACAGGAAGGAATACCGTTCCTTAATGAAAAATGGCACTGGGCGGTTACATATCTTTTGATAGGAATCTGGCAGTCCATGGGATGGGGCACGATCCTGTACCTGGCAGCCATAACCGGTATCAGCGGCGAGCAGTATGAGGCAGCCATGATCGACGGCGCCAACCGCTGGCAGAGAATGATCCACATAACACTTCCAGGAATCAGAAGCACCATCGTTACACTTCTTATCATGAACCTTGGACGTGTAATGGGAAGTAACCTCGAGAGACTTACATCTCTTGGAAATACCCAGGTTAAAGAGTTCCAGTACCAGCTTGCTGTGTATATCTTCAACAAAGGTATCGGCAACAACAAGTTCAGTATGGCCACGGCAGTAGGTCTTTTCCAATCAGTAATAGGTGTTGCACTTGTTCTTATATCTGACAGGATAGCCAAGAAGCTTGGCGAAGACGGACTTTTGTAGGAGGAACTGTTTAAATGGCTAAGACAAAAGAAATTAAGGCAGGCGAAGAGAGCTTTTCAGCAGGTGGAGCTCACGCTGTCAATAAATTCAAAATAAGCGACGCGATAATGATGCTTGTCATTATCCTTCTGTGCGCAACCTGTGTACTGCCATTCGTTCATGTGGCAGCCAAGTCAATATCGGGCAATACAGCAGTTATGTCACACTCAGTTTACTTCTGGCCCAAGGACATCACCTTTGATGCCTTCAAGCAGGTATTTGCTGATCAGTCAATGACATATGCAATGGTTTTTTCAGTATTTGTAACACTTCTCTTTACTCTTCTTGGAATGATCGTCTGCACCTGTGCAGCATATCCTCTTTCCAAAAAGAGACTTAAAGGAAGAAGCGTTCTGGCATTCATCCTGATGGTTCCAATGTACTTTTCAGCAGGTATCATTCCTCAGTACATTCTCTACTATCAGCTGGGAATCCTGGATACCTTCTGGGTACTGATACTGCCACTTATTTACTCTCCATATAACATGCTGATCATGAAGAACTTTTTCCAGAGTACAATTCCTGACAGCTTGGAGGAGTCAGCTTTCCTTGATGGAGCAACTAATTTCCAGATTCTCTGGAAGATCGTTCTTCCACTTTCAAAGCCCATCATTGCAACACTTTCACTGTTCTACGCAGTAGGAAGATGGAATGCATACGCTGACAACATGTACTACACAAGATCTTCAGAGCTTAAGATGATCCAGTACAAGCTCTACCAGCTGGTTGCATCAGCTACAGAAGCTCAGAATGCTTCCCTTGCTGATACAGGAGCTGTAGTTCAGGCAACACCTGAGGTACTTCAGGCAGCCTGCATTATGTTCGTAACTATTCCGATCATCATCATCTATCCGTTCCTTCAGAAATATTTCGTGCAAGGTACGATGATTGGTGCTGTTAAGGGTTAATGTTCATTACCCCAATGGGGTCAATATAAAAAGGAGGATTACAATGAAAAAGAAGTTATTATCAGCCATTCTCGCAATGAGCATGGTAATGGGACTTGCAGCTTGTGGAAATAATGGTCCAGTTCCAACAGCTACAGAAAGCGGAGATACCAGTGCAGCTACTGAGACACCAGCAGCTACAGAGGCACCCGCAGCAGAGGCTACAGACACAGTAGCCGGTATCGACGGTTGGGAGCCATTTGCAGATCAGGTTACACTTCGCGTAGCTGTTTACGACAGAGGTGATGCAGGTAACGGATGTTCAGACGTTGAGAACAACTACTGGACAAACTGGGTACAGGAGAACTTTGGTGACAAGTACAACATCAAGGTTGAATACGTAGGAATCACACGTTCAGACGTTATGACAGACTACGCTATGCTTGCTTCAACAAATACACTTCCTACTCTTTGCATGGAGTACGATTACGACAAGCTTGCTACATGGGCATCAGACGGATACCTTCAGCCAATCGATCTTGAGCAGTTCAAGACAGTTGCTCCTACATACTGGGCAAGCATGGAAGAGAACGGCCTTACAGGTTATACACAGTTCGACGGCGAAGATTACATCGTTCTTGGAAAAAGACCTTATGGTAACACAAACTACACATTCGTAACATGGTACAGAAAAGACTGGCTTAAGGAAGCTGGCTATGACGGAACATATCCTGCAACAAACACAGAGCTCCTTGAGGCTCTTGGCAAGATGGTTGAGAACGGACACAAGTATCCTATGAGCGGATCAAAGGTTGCAGGTGCCGGCGCTGACCAGAACTACATGTTCAGAGATTATCCTCAGGATGAGACCACATGGTGCACAACAGGTGACTACCAGATCCCAGCTCTTTCAACAGAAGCTCAGAAGAGACTTCTTAAGTGGAACAACGAGCTTTACAACGATGGTTACCTTAACCCTGAGTACTACCTCAGAAGCACAGATGATGTAAACGCTGACTTCGTAAACGGAGAGGCATTCCAGTGGTCAGGTTATGTTTCATCAACAATGGATGTACTTAATTCTTTCTATGAGAACAACCCAGACGCAGAGCTTGGCGTAGTAGTATGCGACAGCAAGTTCGTTCAGGACAGCACATGGGGTTCAAGCAACGCATTCAGACCAAACAACATCTTTGGTGCAATGGTTGGTTTTGCTAACAACGCAACAGAGGACGAGGTTAAGGCTGGTGAGATGTACCTTGAGTGGATGAGCCAGGACGAGAACCTCTTCACAATGACATGGGGTCTTGAAGGTGTTAACTTCAACTACGACGAGAACGGCAATCCTGTAGCTGTTGGTGATCAGTCAGGTCTTCCAGAGCAGCAGGGTCACAACAACAACGTAGACTACTGGATGGTAGTTACAGCTTCCAAGTCATTTGGCGACATCGAGTCAGACATCAAGGCTATCAATCCTCAGGGACTCCCTCAGGACTTCTATGATGACATCCTTGCTAACTACAAGGGACAGCTTGCACTCTATGAGTCAGGATACGCTAATGTAGACTGCCTGTTTGGTGGAGCACTTGAGTCAGTTACAGAGTATGGCACATCACTTAAGGAAGAAGTTTATCCAGAGTTCAGAGATCAGCTTGTAATGTGCAAGCCTGATGAGTTCGATGCTCTTTACGATGAGCTTTCACAGAAGTACCTTGATGCTGGTTACCAGGAGATCATCGACGAGAGACAGTCAATGCTTGACGCTGGCACAACAACAAAGCTTCAGTAATACCTGATTACAACTTTCGATAAATAGGTTGGTTTAAGAAAAGGGCGATGCTTTTATGCATCGCCCTTATTATTTTTTGATTTACCAATTTGGTTCATTTGCACTTTTTCGAAGCTGTTTCATAACGAACAGGTACAGGATGATTGAGAAGATTCCGGCTGTTACCCAGGCGGCTGCATCTCCTGCAACTGCAAGGTTAAAGCTGTGGATCCTTATGGACAGAAAAGCTGTAAAGAATCTTGCAAAAAGTTCAATAATTCCAAGCATCAGAGCTGTCTTTCCATAGCCACAGGCCTGCATTGCATTTCTGTAGATGAAGATCATGGCAAGTGGAATGTAGAACGGAACACATGCAATTACATAAGCTCTTGCATAGGGCATGTAAGCTGTCACGTCAACGCCCTTGTCAAAGAAGAATCCAATTATTATTGGAAGGAGCACCACGCTTAAAACGCCATTAATAATTGAGTAAACACTTGCTATTTTCATGGCATCCTTGGTTCCCTGATGAACTCTGTCAAGGTCGCCATAGCCAAAGTTCTGGCCACAGTATGCTGCCATGGTTTGGCCAAGAGATGGCATTCCTGCTGTCATAAGGTTTACCACCTTGCCTGCTGCTGTGAAGCCTGTTACTGCTGTTGAGCCGTAGATGTTGATGGAAGACTGCATGACCATTGTTCCGGAAGCTGTTATACCAAACTGCAGAGCCATTGGGATTCCAATGTTGAGCTGCTTTAATGAATAGTCTCTTCTAAGGTGCCAGTCGGTTTTCTTAGGCCTAAGGACTTCAACTTTTTTAACAATATAGATGGTGCACAGAACTGCAGATGCCGCCTGGGAAAGATCAGTGGCAAGGGCTGCGCCAAAGGTTCCAAGGTGGAAACCAACGATGAATACCAGGTCCAGGGCGATGTTTAATATCGCTGAGAAGATCAGAAAGTACAGAGGAGTTTTGCTGTTTCCGATTGCTCTTAGTGACGCTGCCAGAAGGTTGTAACCAATAAGTGCTATGCTTCCTGCACAGATAGTTGATATATAGGCATAAGCGTCGTTGTAAATATCCTCAGGAGTATTCATGATCCTAAGAAGCGGATGCATCACCATCAGGGCAACGATGGTAACAATGGCTGTACTGATGATGCCAAGAAGAATGGCGTTTACAAAGGCTTTTCTTGTTCCTTCGTAATCTTCAGCTCCGTATTTCTGGCTGATGAGAACGGTATATCCCGTAGTCATGCCATTGGCAAGTCCCATTATCATGAACATGATAGTTCCGGTGGAACCTACAGCAGCCAAAGCGGTAGGAGATACGTACCGTCCTACGATCACAGTATCTACCATGTTGTAAAACTGCTGGAATATAAATCCAAGAAAAATGGGAATAACGAATTTCAGTAAAAGAGTAAGGGGCCTGCCCTTTGTCATAGTAGCTTCCATTTTTGTCCTCACATTTGATCTTTACCACTTTTTGCCAGGGCAGTGTGCTCCTATGGACAGCGCCCTTATTTCAACGTAGCATCCGCATTTAAGGCAGGTTGCATCTATTAGTTTGTCGCATTCTTTGCAAATATCAAGGCGTCTCTTATATTCTTCATCAGATGCCCGCTCATCATCATTAAGAAGTTTTCTTGTCTTTTCAACCTGAGCGATAACATCATCTTTGCCTGCCATTTCAAACAGAAGGCACCTCTTGCAGCCGCCGTTAGTTTCTTTTTCCATCAGTGTCTCTCCCAGTCATTCTCAAATTTCTCGCAAAATCTTGCTGAAAAGGAAGGCTCTTCATTTCCCATGGTAAGGTGGGTTATGTCCCCAACCCTGAGAGTCCTGAATATTGCAAGTCCCTTTTCTCTTTCCTCCGTGACAACCTCTGTTACAGACGTTGGAGCCATTGCAAGAAACTGCAGCGGTATAAAAGGCGATACATTCCAGAGGCGGCTTAGCATAACACAGGTGATCCCGAAGTGGCAGAAAAGAGCTATCGTCTTATCATTACCTTCTGTAACCCTGTAAATATCACCATCTCTTTTATATCCGTGATCTTCCAAAAGCCCATCAAAGCTTTTGATCACATTGTCA
>NZ_JAGAYD010000116.1 GCF_017940685.1 Butyrivibrio sp.
CCCTCAGGTCCCTCGATGATCCATACACCAAAGATCTCACCTACATCTATAAGCTCGTCGTGATAGCCGTTCTCAGCCTCAAGCTTTTCTACTTCCTTAGGATCACGGATCCTTCCTGGAACAATCCTGTCAACAAGTGTTGAGCAGAAAATGTTGTCATTATTTACCCAGTTCTTAAAGCCGTCCTCAAGCTTCCACTGGTCAATGTACTGATTGACGCACTTAAGGAGCTCTTTTCCGTTGTTATCAATAAGCTCGCAGGAAAGAACTACGATGCCCTTCTTGCCAGCTTTGTATCTTCTGTAAAGAACCTGTGTGAGCTTGCCTGGGAAGCTTGCTGCTGGCTGATCATCAAAATTGCAGGATGGATCATAAGCGATACCAGCCTCAGTTGTGTTAGAAGCGATGATATCAAGATCATCACTCTCAGCGATCTCCATGATCTTGTCATATCCAGCCTTGTCATATGGATTAAGGCAGCAGTCACAGGCTGAGATAACACGCTTAGCGTCTACCTTCTGTCCGTTCTCGCTTCCTCTAAGATACAGTGTGTAAAGACCTTCCTGCTTGTTAACAAGGTCTGTAAGTCCCATTGCGATTGGCTGAACAAGAGCAACCTTGCCGTTAAAACCAGCCTTCTCATTGGCAATATCAAAAAAGTAATCCACAAAGGCACGCATGAAGTTTCCTTCACCAAACTGAAGGACTCTTATAGGTGCATCCTTAAGTACATATCCCTTGTAACCTGACTTCTCAAGAACATCATAGTTTAATAATTCCATCTGTGATCACCCTCCAAATATCTCTTCTCTTATGGAAGCAGAAATGTAACCGCTTACATTTCATCTTCCTAACATGTTTTCCTAATATTTGTTATACCAAATTATGTAAGCGTTTACAAGTGGATTTTTTAAACATTTTTCAGGATAAAAAAAGACGCCCGAAACCATCAGATTTCAAGCGTCCTATAGCTCTTTTTATTAAAAACATATCAAAGCTGATAAAAACCAACCTTCTTGTAAACCTTGCGAAGGGTCTTGTTTGCAATGTAAGAAGCCTTCTCTGCTCCCTCTTTATAGACATTTTCGAGGTAAGCCTTGTCGCCGATAAGGCGCTTAGCCTCTTCTCTGATAGGAGTAAGTGCCTCAACAACTGCCTCTCCTACTGCTGGCTTGAATACGCCATAGCCCTGTCCAGCGAACTCTTTTTCAATCTCCTCAAAGCTCTTGCCTGTAACGGCCCCATAGATATTCATAAGGTTTGCTACGCCTGGCTTGTTCTCCTTGTCATAGCGTACGCAGTTCTCCATGTCAGAGTCTGTTACTGCTCTCTTGAACTTCTTGCGAATGACATCAGGCTCATCCATAAGGAATACACATCCATTAGGATCTGACTTACTCATCTTGTCACCAGGAGTTGTAAGGCCGTAGATCCTTGCGCCAGTCTTGGCAATGTATGGCTCAGGGATACGGAACACGTCGCCGTAGATGTTGTTGAAACGCTCAGCAATGTTTCTTGTAAGCTCAACGTGCTGCTTCTGATCCTCTCCTACTGGTACGTAATGTGGCTGATACAGAAGTATATCTGCAGCCATAAGAGATGGATATGTGAAAAGACCTGCATTGATGTTGTCCTTGTGCTTCTCAGACTTGTCCTTGAACTGAGTCATGCGGGAAAGCTCACCAAACATTGTGTAGCAGTCAAGAACCCATCCAAGCTGAGCATGTGCAGGAACATGGGACTGGAGAAAAAGAGTATTCTTCTCAGGATCAAGTCCGCATGCTATGTAAAGAGCAAGCATCTCAAGAGAACGTCTTCTGAGTTCCTTGGGGTCCTGACGAACTGTTATTGTGTGAAGGTCAGCCATGAAGTAATAGCACTCGAATTCATTGACACGATCTGCCCAGTTCTTGATGGCTCCCAGATAATTACCTAAATGTAAATCTCCACTTGGCTGAATGCCAGAGAGCATTATCTTCTTTTCTGATTCCATACCAAAAAACCTCCGAAAAACCAAATAAATACTAGGTCTAACTATATCAGTA
>NZ_JAGAYD010000010.1 GCF_017940685.1 Butyrivibrio sp.
GTTAAAGAATATATAGACTACTACAATAACAAAAGGATTCAGGCGAAAACAAAATGGATGCCACCTGTACAATACAGGATAGCATCCATGTGTTCAACCTAATTCATAAATATGTGTCCAGGATTCTGGGTACATATCAGTGTCTTATTTTTCTTTTTTCAGGTTGGTCATACTCCTAAGTCCCAGCGCTATGGTAGAACCGTTATGAAGCATTGCGCTTGTCGCAGGAGTAATGACTCCAAAGAGTCCAAGCCCGATAAGTCCTAAGTTAAAGCCTACCACAAAGCGGTAGTTAAATCTTATCCTCTTCATCAGAAGGTCACTTAGTTCTTTTAATGTCACAAGCCTGTACAGGTCGTCCTCAGATATCATGACATCCGCTATCTGTCTTGCAAGCTGAGCGCCTTCGCTTATGGCGATACCGCAGTCAGCTTCTGAAAGAGCAGGGGAATCATTGATACCGTCGCCTATCATGACAACTGTGTGGCCCTTCTCTTTTTCTTTTCTCACAAACCCAGCCTTGTCCTCAGGAAGCACCTCTGCATAGTAAGAATCAACTCCAACGAGCCCGGCAACTCTTTTCGCCGTGTGCTTGGAATCTCCTGTCATCATCACAATATTCTTAAAGCCCGCCATGTGGAGCTTTTTAACAACATCCAAAGCTTCAGGCCTTAGCGGATCCACAAGAAGGATAACTGCAGCAAGCTCGCCGCCAATAGCAAGGAACAGCCTTGAATACTCCTTGGAGATATTTTCAAGCTTATCCTTTTCCGCCTCAGGTATTACACAGCCCTCGTCTTCCATGACAAAATGCCAGCTTCCGATGACGACTTTTTTGCCATCAATGTCAGAGGCGATCCCATGGGCAACAACATATTCAACCTTGCTGTGCATCTCGTTGTGCTCAAGGCCTCTTTCTGCTGCCTCTTGCACAACTGCGTTGGCAATTGAATGCGGATAGTGCTCCTCAAGGCATGCAGCTATCCTGAGCATCTCATCTTTGTCCCTTCCGGAAAAAGTGATGACGTCCATAACCTTTGGCGTTGCCATGGTAAGAGTTCCTGTCTTATCAAAAACGATGGTGTCTGCCGATGCTATGGCTTCCAGGAATTTGCCGCCCTTAACCGTAAGGTGATTGTCCTGACACTCCCTCATTGCAGAAAGAACTGTGACAGGCATAGAGAGCTTTAGCGCACAGGAAAAGTCCACCATCAGAACAGAAAGAGCCTTGGTGATATTTCTCGTGAAGAGATAAGCAAGGATCGTGCCACCAAGGGTGTAAGGAACAAGGCCATCTGCCAGATGCTCTGCCCTTGACTCTACTCCCGACTTAAGCTGCTCGGATTCCTCAATCATCTTGATGATCTTCTCGTACCTTGTGGCGCCAGAAGTTTTTTCTACCCTGAGGATGATATCCCCCTCTTCTATTACAGTACCGGCGTAAACGTAGGCACCTTCCTTCTTTTCAACAGGTATTCCCTCCCCTGTAAGCGTAGCCTGATTAACCATGGCTTCTCCGGAAACCACCGTTCCATCAAGAGGAATGACGTTTCCAACTCTCACAGAGATCTCATCCCCGGGAGCCACCTGGCTTATAGGGATCTGTATCTCAGAGCCATCTTTTCTTAGCCACACCTTATCAGCCTTAAGCGCCATGCTTCGTGCCAGGTCATCTACTGACTTTTTGTGAGTCCACTCTTCCAGCAGATCTCCAACTCCAAGTAGGAACATGACCGAGGAAGCGGTGCTGTAATCTCCTGTTAAAAGAGATACCGTAATGGCAGTTGCATCCAGAACCGATACTTCCAGTTTCCTTCTCTTAAGCAGGCTCACAAGTCCCCTGTAAATGAACTTGGTAGCCATGATAATGGCCTTTACTCTTCTTATGGGCGACGGCAAAAAGACTCTGCATCCATAGTGAAGGATCACCTTGGTGATGAGCTTTTCCTTGTAAGATGCCATCAGCTCTCTACCGGTGTTATCCGGCACAAGGGCCTTTACCTCTTCAGAATCAGCATCAAAAGTTGTTACTTTCTTCAGAATCTCATCTCTGTCTCCAGTGTAGACAATAACTGCATCTGCACTTCTTTCGTAGACAGTTGCTTTTTCCACTCCATCAAGAGAAAGCAGATAGTACTGTAACCTATCTGCTTCTTCAAAAGAAAATCGTCTTTTTGGCATGGAAAAGCGGATTCGACCACTGATCTCATGTTTTATGACTATTTTCATATTCTATTATTCTCCGACTGTTTCTTCTTCGTTTGCCTTGCGCTCTTCGTTGATTGCCTTAGCCTCTGCAAGGACATCTCCGCAGTTCTCCTGAACCTTGTTTGCTGTATCCATCACGCAGTCCTTGGCGCGAAGAACAGCTGCTGTAGTATGAGTGTAGCACTTCTTTGCATCCTTGCTGGACAGCACCTTAATACCTGCTGTTCCAAAAAGCACTCCGCCTAAAAACCATACACAATGATGCCAGTTCTTCATAGTAATCATCTCCTGTTCTATACTATTTTTCCCTCTTCAAAATGAAAACAAACAAATGCAGTATCCCCACATTTGTTTGTTTCTTAAGTTTATCACAAACCATAAACCGTTATAATATGTGCAATTGAGAACTTTTCTCAAAACAAGACACGGGGACGGTTCCAATGTCATTTAGTTAAGAAAAAACATTATTGTAATAGAAAAAGTGATTCCACGAAAAACGTGAGAATCACTTTTTTTATTTAAATTTTTTAAATTTAGGCTTGACTCAGACCTCAAAAAGTGCGGCCGCCTTTGCTAAAGAAGCTTTAGCAAAGGCGGCCCCTTAAATCAAAGGTATCCGACCACACATTGATTTAAGGGAGACACTTATGA
>NZ_JAGAYD010000117.1 GCF_017940685.1 Butyrivibrio sp.
CTGCTGGTAAGAAGAATGGTCATCATATTCTTCATCTGACGAAATCTCAGATCCAGAATCTCAGGGTCAGAGGTATCTCCCTCTACTCCGCAGTTCCAACTGTCATTAGAATCTGTTCCATCCCTATTGTCCTCACCATTTGCTTCATTGTGCTTGTCATTGTAGGAAACCAGGTCATACATGGTAAAGCCGTCGTGGCAGGTAACGAAATTAATGGATGCAGCGGCGCTTCTTGTGCCGTACATGTCATTAGAGCCCTTGATCCGCCAGATAATTTCAGGCATGTTCTCTGCTCCGCCCTTTATAAAGCGCCTTACGCAGTCCCTGTATTTCCCGTTCCAGTCAGACCATCTGCCCCAGGATGGGAATGTCCCTACCTGGTATAGTCCACCAGCGTCCCAGGCTTCTGCGATCAGTATGCATTTCCCAAGCACTGCGTCGTGGGCTATGGCATCAAGAAGTGGTGGATCCATCATTGGCGAGCCATCTCTGTTTCTTGACAGGATTGATGCAAGATCGAACCTGAAACCGTCAACATGATACTCAGAAACCCAGTATCTTAGACAGTCCAGAACCACATTTCTGACAACAGGATTATTGCAGTTCATGGTGTTTCCACAGCCGCTGAAATTGTAGTAATGGCCCTCTGGAGTAAGAAGGTAATAGGTCCTGTTATCAACTCCTTTATAGGAGATATATGGGCCATCTTCATTGCCCTCAGCTGTGTGATTAAACACCACATCAAGGACTACTTCTATTCCGTTTTTATGGAGCCTTTTAATAAGGCCCTTTAGTTCATCAGCTTCCATTCCAAAGGGCGCTGACGCAGCATATCCGGCCTTTGGAGCAAAAAAGTCTACGGTAGAATATCCCCAGTAGTTGTAGAGCCTTTTTCCATCTACCACTCTGCTGTTTTCAAACTCATCAAACTCAAAGATTGGCATAAGCTCTATGCAGTTTACACCAAGTTCCTTAAGATATGGGAGCTTTTCGACAATTCCAGCGAAGGTTCCATTTCTTTTAACCCCGCTGCTACTGTGCTGAGTAAAGCTTCTTACATGCATCTCGTAGATCACAAGGTCGCACTGCCTTCTCTCAAGGGGCTTGTCACCCTCCCAGAGATAGTCCTGCCTTATGATCTGTCCTCGATATTTAAACTGTGTTTTTGGATTTGGCTTGGTGCCCCAGATGGATCTGCCAGATACAGACTTGGCATATGGGTCCAAAAGAACTTTCGACTTATCAAACAGCTGTCCCTTAGCTGGGTTATATGGCCCATCAAAACGATAGCCATACTCTGTGGTCTCAATATCGATTCCATAGATCAGCATGGTATATACATTTCCAATCCTGAACTCGTCAGGAAATGGGATCTCAACAAAGGGCTTCTCCTGCCCATGATGATACAAAACAAGAGTGCAGCTGGTTGCCTCTTTTGAAAAGATACTGAAATTAACTGCTCCGTCTTCGCAAAGACTGGCCCCAAAGGGAAACACTCTGCCAACACGGTAAGCAAGACCCTTTATGGTATTGGTGGGAAAAGTATCTATCAGCTTCATAAGCCCTTATCCCTCATGTTGTAGTTAGTATCCTCATCTATCATCTGCAGCATGATCTCAGCAAATATGGGGTCAAACTGTGTGCCTTTCCCCTTTTCTATCTCAGCTCTTACAACTTCCTGAGGAAGGCTCCTTCTGTAGCTTCTGTTGCTGGTCATGGCATCATAGGCATCTGCTATGGCGATGATCCTTGCCATCTCCGGGATATCTTCTCCCATGAGACCTTCAGGATATCCCTTACCATCAAATCTCTCGTGGTGCCATCTTGCACCAATTGAGAGCTCTGGCATATCCTGGATATTAGAAAGAATTGCTGCTCCCTTCTCAGGGTGGGTTTTTATTATGGCATATTCCTCATCGTCAAGCTTGCCATTTTTATTGATGATGGCATCAGGAATTCCAATCTTTCCAACATCGTGCAAAAGACCAGTGATATATATCCTCTGAAGAGCTGATACATCGTATCCAGCACGTCTTGCAATCTCAGCAGAATAATCTGCAACTCTCACTGAATGACCGTTGGTATAGGTATCCTTGGCGTCAATGGCAGCTGCAAGGCTCTTAACGATACCAAGAAACAGTTCCTCATTTTGTCTGCTCTTTTTCTCAACTTCGCTTGCAAGGTCTTTTTGCAGCCTGTTAAGTTCAATGCAGTGAGTAACTCTAAGGGCAAGGATCTTTGGCACAAAAGGTTTTCTGATAAAGTCCTTGGCTCCCAGCTCAAGGGCCTTTTCTTCAATATCTCCGTTCTCATTGCCAGTAAGAAAAATGACAGGGATCTCCTCTTTTCCAAGCTCTTTTTCAATATCTCTAAGTGCCATATAGGTCTCGATCCCGTCCATATCCGGCATCATGACATCCAAAAGAAGTATATCAGGAGTCTGTACCCTGATATAGTCAAGAAGTGCCTTGCCAGAGGTCAAGGGCGCAACAGCCATGCCTTCTTTTCCAAGGATGCCCCTGACAAGCGTTATAATAGATACATCATCATCTACGATGGCTACCTTATACTTCATTTATTATCCCTTTAAATATGAGACAATACCTACGCTACTTATACAATTAATTTTATCTTGTAAACAAAAATGTCGCAATACCATTAAAATAATGATATTGCGAACCTAAATCCCACAAGTACAATGAGGAATATTATATTTGCTATAGTGAACATCCCAAAGTATTTGCCTGTATTACCAGGAAATTCCTTGGTGTAGGCCTTAAAAGAAATAAGGCTTGCCATTGATGCAATAAGTGTACCAAGACCTCCAACGTTAACTCCCACAAGAAGAGATGTGTAATTGCTGGTAAAGCCTGAAAGCATCAGTGTTGCTGGAACATTACTGATAAATTGGCTAAGGATCACTCCTATAGCGAATTCTCTGTTTGTCAGGACTGTTCCAAGGAAATCACTTATGTAGTCTATCCTGCCCATATTTCCAGTAAATATGAAAAAGCCAATGAAAGTAAGGAGCAGAATGTAATCAGCTCTTAAGAGGATTTTAAAGTCCATACCTCCCACTATCACAAAGACTATGATAGCAAACACATACCATGGGATCACTCTTACCACAGTTAAAAGAGCTACTACAAAAAGCACTGCGTAGATAATAATCTGTATTTTGCTTCCAAATCTGCTGGTAATGGAGTTTTCTTTTGTGTTTGAAAGCTTCTCTTTTCTGCCTGGTAATGTAAAGAGGCATGCAAAAAGTAAAACTGCTGATATCAGGCTATATGGAAGCATTGTCAGTATGAAGGATGAAAGCTTCATTCCTGTTAGCCCGTATAGATACAGATTCTGGGGATTGCCAATGGGTGTCAGCATACTGCCAAGGTTCGCTGCAATGGTCTGAAGTACAACTACAGGGATCATGAGATCCTCTCTCTTGCAGCTACTAAGGATCATGATAGCCAGTGGTACAAATGTTATAAGTGCCACATCATTGGTGATGAGCATACTGCCTATAAAGCACATGAACACCAAAACCACTGCCAGCTCAAATCCGTTTTTAACTTTTGAAAGGAGAGCTATGGCTATCCTCTCAAACACCGAGTTCTCTTTAAGTCCTTGGATTATTACCATAAGTCCCCACAGGATTCCAAGGGACCTGAAATCAATATATGAAATGTATGTCCTGTCTGGACGAACAAAAAACGCAGAAATAATAGCAAGTATCCATGCTATACACAGCACTTTATCAAGTCTTTTTATCTTACTCTTAATACCACTCACAATTACTAACTTCCTTAAACCAAATTCTTATTTAAAGCACTCAGGGATCTCTTTTACTCCTCTTGCCCTGCAGATAGCAGATGTTGCTCCCCTGAAGCTGATCGGATCACCATTTATATCTGTTACTATGCAACCTGCCTCCATGGCAATAAGAGCAGCTGCAGCATAGTCCCACAGCTGGATCTTAAGCTCAAAGTAAAGCCCAACTCTACCCATGGCAACGCAACACATATCCCAGGCTGCAGTTCCTGACCTTCTAAGATCAACGCATAATGGCAGCAGCTTCTTACCTATATCAAAGGACCTGTCCCTAAGCTCCTCATAATATGGCGCAGTTCCAAATACCGAAAGCTGATCAGATAATGGCGCGTCAGATGACATTATTCGTTCGCCATTAAGATACGCTCCCTGCCCTTTAGTTGCGTGGAACATCATATCGTCGTAAGGATTGTAAACCACCGCCATATAGGGCTTCCCATCCTTTAAAAGACCTACTGAAATTACTGAAGGTCTGTACTCATATATAAAGTTAGATGTCCCATCAATTGGATCAATAACAAAGCAGTATCCGCTTTCCATCTTGGATGTAAACACATCCTGACCATCTTCCTCACCAAGAAACTCCGCTTCTGGAAGGACGTTCTTTAGTCTTTCCATCAAAAAAGCCTGGATCTTCTCATCCATCTCTGTACAGAAATTAGCATGTCCCGCCTTTTCCATGATCTTGGGACGCTTTGATGAAAGGAGTATTTCTCCCGCTTCTTTTACGATTCTAATAATGTCTTCTATGAACATTTCAAATTCACCTCGAGAACTAATTATAGTTTTTAGGTAATTTCTTATCAAGTCCAAATAAAAACCCGGCCACTTAATGTGGTCGGGTCATTAATTAAACTATATTAGTTTTCTTCTTTTTTCTTTCTCTTGATAAATACCATTGAGAAAGCAATTACAGCTGCTACGATGATCGTGATGATTCTTCCAAGAATATCAGTATCATCTGTTGGCGCTCTTCTTGCTCCGAGAACCGCAGGACCATCACCTACAACAGGTTCTCTCTGCGCACCGAGCACAGCCGCAGCATTTGTTGGAGCACTAAAAGCTGCTACAGTAAATGTTTCTGTTGTTTCATCATCTCTGTCATCATCATCGTCAATAACGACGATATCATCAGATGAAGGTGTACCAATTGTAAGAATTCCTTTTTCAGGAGTAAGTACGTAGTTATCTAAAACCGCTTTCAGCGCAGCATCAACCCCTGGTATAACTTCCGGAATGTTTACAGTAATTTCGTACTTTCCACCGGCTGCCTCACCTTGCTCACGAGTAAACAAGGTCTGATTACTGTTGAACAGCTCAGCAATCCTGCCCTGATTTGCTTCATCTCTTGCAACAAGCCCTGAAACAGCAACAGTATAGCTGGGATCTGGAGCATTATAAGCCTTATTTTTGTTCTCTGCCTTTATCACCATTGGAATAGCAGTAATTTCAAGGCCACCAATTTCGAATTCATTTTCGCCAGAAGGAATGGTCTTCTCCGTCTCAGTTGCATCAGGAGCATCATTGATCACTACTATCTTAACCTGGTTCTTTAAATCTATTTCCTTACCACCAATGTTTGTCTTGATAGTCATATGCTCTTTGTTTAGCATAACTGGATAATAATCAACATCTATTCCTTCACCGCCGCTGATATAGAGATTATCTATAACAACATTCATACCATCGATATTATCCTCAACCGGCAAAAGCTTGGTTCCCGCAATCTCTTCAGATGTTTCAGATCCTTCTTCTGCATGTACTACAAGCGCCCCAAGGTTAAACCAAGATGAAAGCATCGTATTTACAGGCAGCTTTTCTTTCTTAGCATAAATATTAACTCCAAAATCGGCCTCCTGGAGCAATCCATTATAAGGTAATGAGGTTTTTCCGCCTGTATTATCTGCTCCAAGCTTAACATAAATGATATATTTATGTTCATCAGATCTGTCAGTGATCTTGATATCTCCATATACAGGAATTATGTTATAGTTTTTAGCTTGTGTATGTGGCAAAAGTTCAAAGGTAAATTTGTTTTCTGCCAAATCCTTTCCACCTACTTCAGTCCTGCTACCTGTAAATCTCACCGACCATAGATTGATACCTTCACCCCATACAAAGCCTTCATGCTTCTCCTGTGAAGATGTCTCTGTCTTATACTGATCAACATATTTTGAAACAGTTATTGTCTTTGCGTTGGCCTGTTCAGAATTGTATGCAGTAAGGGCTTTTCCATCAAACTCTTTTGATATTGTTGATGAAGTAAGATATACAGTTCTTGGAAGTATGGTCAGAGTTCCGAAAGTAACTGATATATCCTTTACAACGATTCCTTTACTATTAACAACCTGGCCTTGTTTATTTACATAATAAGTATACTTTGCCTCGTTAGATTTATCAGTAACATAAATCTTACTTATCTTATTGTTATTACTGTCGTTAGGGCCAGTTACGTCCTTTACTTTGCCACTAAGTTCAACTCCGGTAACAACAAGATTCTTATTCCCACTGTTGTCAAAGCCAAAATTTTTCTCCTCTTTTTTATTGTAGGAATGATACAATCCATCATAGTACCAGGACTGGTCCTTGGAATAAACTTCCAGCTTTACATTCAGATCATCTCTCTTGAAAAATACAAACAGATTGATCTTTTGTCCGTTCTGTGTGGCTTTACCTTCCCAAGTCTCTGCATCGTTACCTTTAGAAACGGTATAACCGACTCCACTTGACTTAAATTTCTCAGAGAAGGTTGTCTGAGTTTTTTCTTCATTGAATCTGTACTGAAGATCTCTTGTACTACTAAACTCAGCGCTCTCCTTGACAGAAACCGGTACTTCCTCACCATCTCTAAGCTGAAGTTTATAGTTTACCCTCTTGTAATAGTTAGGAACATATATTCCAGCAGCTCTATGATTGTAAGAGCCGTCTTCTCCCTGGACAATATAGTTAACTGTGTATTCTACTTCTTTTGCCCATTGAGCATACAGTTTGATCTTTCCATTAAGAGCGATGGTCTTATTATCATCATTTGTGCCATACCAGGTTCCTTTTCCGTCTGCCTGAGTATTCCATCCAACAAATACCTTATTACCATTCCAGAAAGTGCTGGATTTAACATCAATCGATTCTCCCCATCTTATCGGAGTTGCCGGATCACCAATTGTAGATACTGTTATGGATCTACCAGTCCCATTATTGGCATAATAAGTGATATTTGTTGATACATATCCATCAATATGATTGTAGTTTGAAGTACGTGACTGTTTCTTATATACGTACCAGACTACATCTTTCTCAGAAAAGTCAGATCCATAAACTTTCTTCACATAAGCATCAATAGATTCCTTGACACCTGTATTATAAGAATAGTTTATTTCTGCCTTATTAATACCACCCCAGTTATAAATCGAACGATAGTTACCGTCATTTGTACTGTAAGTTGGTGTCAATAGTTCCATACTTTTTGCAGTACCTGGCCATGATGGATCATCCTTGTATGGATAATAGAATATTGGGTTCTGACCTCCCGGCCCAGGTTTAGCAGCATCTTTTAAAAGAAGATAAAAGCCCAATCTCTCGGTATCAGATTTTACAAACTTAGCATAAAGAGTAGTGTCAGCACCTACAGCATCTAAACCATTAAATTTCGTTGTAAGGCTGCCATCTGAGTAGACACCCTCAAGTTTGTAGTTTTGATCATCATTATTGTCCGTTGCAAGCTTATTAGCGGCGTTAAGAGAAAAAGGTGATCCATCCAGAATAGCCTGTCTTGCAAAATCATCAACTGTTTTCTCGTATGTCTCGCCGGTATAATAAACGCCCTTAATATCTATGATTTTTGTAGCGAACCTTACATCAAGATGGTACTTGAAGTTAACAAAGTCATCAGGAACTTTAATATTTGTGTTGCCTTTGTTTTCTCCTTCAGTCTCCTCATGTTCAGGATTTGTTTCTCCCTGGCTTTCGTTATGCCAAGCAAAGAATGCTGTTTTGTAAGACTTAGCATATCCATCAGTATCAAGCTTGATCAATTCTTTATTTGAAAATACTGCATTGGAAGCGTTTTTCTCACCTGCATTTTGGAGATAGCTTGTATCAATATCTGTTATAGAATCAATGACTGATTTAATATCACCATTAAGACCCGCGCGAACAGCTTTCTTATCAAGCCAAACTACACCTATAGGGAAATATCCGTCATCCTGGATCCATCCCAATTTAAGTGTAGAAAGCAGATCAGCATTATGATCACTTAAATTAGGTGAAGATGTACCATCTGTTGCATATACAGCCACAGGTGTAAGGCCATTCTGACCATAACCATCTTCGCTGTAGTAGAACTTTACTGCTTCTGCGGCATCTGTATCGACATCTACGTATCCGCCATCTACTTGTGCCCGTAAACCTGTAAAGACGCCATAAACAAACTTGATAATTTGTTTATCATTTATCTTGGCATTATCAAAAGAATAGCCATCAATCAAAGGAGCAACCTCTGAAGGAAGCTTTTGCCAATTGATAAGCTCATAGTCCATATTTACTGTCTTTGCAGAATCATCTGTAGTTATCTCGTTGCCTTCAAGGTCATATACCCCGGCATTAAAACTCACACTACCAGGAATGCCAAGAATATAGTAATACATTGTTACTGCATAGATTGAAAAATGGCTTGCATCAAAAGCAATTTCATCTGATGCTGTATCATCCTTTGCTTCCTTATCAACTGAAAGCTCATCATCTACATAGAATACAGCAAGTCCTGAGTCATCATTAGAATCTGCATCAACTGCCTCTGTGATATTTGAAAACTCAATCTTTACTGTAGTTCCTTCTTCGGGCTCAAATTTACCTGTAGGGTTCTTATCAGTTATTAGACTGTCTGCAAAAATATTGATATCGAAATTAATTGTATCCTGAACTTTAGCTTCTTTATCTTCTACATCGTCATTCAGGACTTCCTCAATTTTTTCGTTAACCTCTTGCTGTTTATCTGGCTCAAACTCAACTATCTTGACGTCAAGTCTGGCGTGTTCCGGAAGTACTCCTTCGTCTGCTGAAGCAGTTACCTTAATATTACCTACTATTGCTTCCAGTGATTCTTCATCAGAATCCTCATCTTTTGATCCATCTGTTATAACTGCCTCTGTTCCATCTACTATGATTTCAGAATTTTGAACATCAGCTCCTACTACAGCAGAATCAACATTTTCATCCAATTTATCATCAGTACCTGTTTTAGTATCTGGGTTATCCTTGCTTTCATCAGGATTTTCATCAGACAAATCGGTATTACCCTCCTTTGAAACATCTTCGGTAGATGCTTCTGTAGAAGTCTCTGATGAAATGATCACATCATCTCCTGTCGGCTCCCAATCCGCAGTCTTGATGTCACCATCAGCATCATCAGTTATTTCTGTCTCAGTGGCATATACATGAGCTGTTGTAAGATCACTACCAAATGTAGTAATTACAACGGTAAATGCCATAAGAACCGCCAACAACCTGTTAATCTTTTTCATTGATTAACTCCTCCTCAAAAAATTAAAAAAAATGAAATTTTTGTGAACACACAGTCTAATGATAGCGCACAACCAATCATACAAACCATCATATTTGGCCAAAATTTTGTAGTAAAACAAAAATTGCGGCTTGTTTTTGCACAATTTCTTCAAAATCATACCAAAAACAAACCGCAATTTAGAAATGTATATATGATGTATCATACATATTGCATGCCAACTAGATATTCCATTTTTATAGCAAATGAATTTTCTTTAAAAGAGACACAATACTATTTCCTTTTGGAAATCTCTTTATATCTTCCTCAGATGCTCCTCCAGACTTTATCAAGACAGCGAAGTAAATAAACGCTGCAAAGAATACAGAAATCAGAGTTGAAAACAGATTGATAAAGTACGGGCTTCCCATAAACAATCCAAATACAAATTCAAAGAGTTTATATATCCCAAAGGCAGCTGCCCCCATTACTATAGACGCAATAGATGGGAACAGATATGTCTTTTTAAAATCATTAACAATAGGAAGATTTCTCTTCATAACTATATTGTTAAGAATGCACATCACCAGAGAGTAAAGTATTGTTACGATACAAAGTGCCACGTATCCAAGGTCAGTGTAAATTAGAAGAAACGAAAGCACTCCGCTTTGAAGGATAAGGGCCAACGCTGCATTAAGTACAGGTGCATTGACCTTACCAATACCCTGAAGAACTGCATTTGTAACAGTTGATAATGAATAGAACACTACCGTGATTGCAAGGAGCATCAAAAGAAATGCAGCCTCATCAAGGGACCTCTTCTGAGGGAAAAGTATCATCATAACTGGTCTGGCCAGAGCAAAGAGACCAACTGCACATGGAATAGAGATCATAAGGATGACTCTTGTAACTCTTGATACTGTAACTCCAGCCTGCTCCACATCACCACGAGCATAGGTCGTCGATACCTCAGGGATCATTGCTGCTGCAGCTGCTGAAGCCATGGCTATAGGAAGGTTTGTTATGACCATTGCCTTTCTTGCGAAAATTCCATATTGATAAGCGATCATACTCTCATCTATTGCCTTGTAATGGAACAATATCCTGCTAAAGAGGGTTGAGTTTAAGAATGTTGATAGATTATAGATACAGGTACTTAAGATAAAAGGCGTAACGATCAGAAAGATCATCCTGATGATCTCTCCATTTGCCATATCCTCATGAGTATCCTTTTCAAGGCTCTCTTTCACTCTTGGTCTGTTGTATCTGTATACAAGGAACATAAAGATAAGAGCCACTAAAACACCAGAGCCTGTTCCCACTGCACTGCCTATTGCTCCGTAGACAGCTCTTTTCACAGGATCCTCATCTCCTGCTATCCTGGTAAGAATAAGGGCTCCACCAATACTTACAATCGCATTGAAAATCTGCTCAATGAGCTGAGAAAGGGATGTAGGGATCATGGTCCTGTGGGCCTGGAAGTAACCCCTTAAAACACCAAGAAATCCAAACAGGAATATCGTTGGAGCAAAGAATTTAAGTACTGTTGCACTCCTTCCTGTGACGAATACAGGCGCAGCAAAGAAAAGCACAAGACTTCCAACGCCGCCTACTACTGCTACATAAATAAGGGCGCAGCGGAATATCCTGTGGGCGTTACGATACTCTTTTACCGCAAGCTTGCCTGATATTATCTTACTCATTGCAGATGGAATACTATAGGAAGAAACTAATAAGACAATTGTATAGACCGCGTAAGCCGCAGCATAATAGCCATTACCCTCATCTCCGATAATGGCTGCCAGCGGGCTACCATAAAGAAGGCCGATGATTCTTGATATTATGCCTGCAATAGCAAGAATACCGACCTGCACAAATAGTCCCTTTTTGGAATTATCTACACCTACGCTACTATTCATTATTGATCAAATAAATGTTATGGCCTGAGCCAGTCGTACATCTCCTGATATTTTTCAGCAGAAACCTTCCATGAGAAGTCAACTGCCATTGCCCTGTCGATCATCTTGTTCCACTCACGCTTCTGATCATAGAAAACATGCTCAGCCTCTCTGATGGTTCCAAGCATCTCGTGGGCATTGTAGTTAAGGAAGCCAAAGCCGGTTCCAGTGCTCTCAAACTTGTTGTATGGCTCTACTGTATCGATAAGTCCGCCAGTCTGTCTGACAATCGGTATCGTACCATATCTTAACGCCATCAGCTGAGAAAGTCCACAGGGTTCGAACAAAGATGGCATCAAAAATACATCTGAAGCAGCATATATCTTGTGACTCATAGGTTCTGAGTAGTAGATATTAGCTGAAACCTTGTCGTTGTACTTCCAGTCAAAGTGTCTGAAAGCATTCTCATACTGTTCTGCACCTGTACCGAGAACAACAAGCTGTATCGCATCCTGGCACAGTTCATCCAAAACGTAATTGATAAGATCAAAGCCCTTCTGATCAGTAAGTCTTGAAACAATACCGATCATCATCATCTTGTCATCTTCCTTAAGGCCAAGCTCTTTCTGAAGAGCTCTCTTGTTCTTGATCTTTTCCTTGCGGAAGTTGATAGCATTGTATTTATAAGGAATATACTGGTCTGTCTCAGGATTGAACTCGTTGTAGTCAATTCCGTTGACAATACCTCTAAGGTCGCTGGCCCTTGCACGAAGAAGTCCATCCAGTTCCTCTCCATAGAACTCAGTCTTGATCTCCTCTGCATATGCCTTACTTACAGTGGTAATGGCATCAGCATACACAATACCGCCCTTAAGGAGATCTGCATCCTTGTAAAGGCCAAGCTTGTCAGGTGTAAAGTAATAATCTGGAAGCCCAGTGATATCCTGAACCTTCTTGATGTCCCACTTGCCCTGGAACTTGAGGTTATGGATCGTCATAATGGCCTTGATGCCTCTATAGAACTCGCTGCCCTGGAATCTCTCTTTGAGATAAACAGGAATAAGTCCAGTCTGCCAGTCGTGGCAGTGAATGATGTCAGGTCTAAAATCAATTACAGGCAGAATGGAAAGCGCTGCCTTTGAGAAAAATGCAAATTTCTCGATCTCGAAGATAACGTCGTCGCAGTAAGGCTTCATTCCATTGAAGTAGAACTCGTTGTCAATGAAATAATACTTGATTCCATCAACCTCAGCCTTAAAGATACCAACATACTCATTTTTCCAATGAAAATCCATGTAAAAGTTGGATATGTACTCCATCTTGTCCTTCATGGGCTGACTGATGCACTTGTACAGTGGAAGGATAACTCTCACATCGAAATATCTCTTATCAATGTTCTTGGGAAGGGAACCTACAACATCTGCAAGTCCGCCTGTCTTAATAAATGGTACGCCTTCTGAAGCTACAAACAGGATCTTTTTCATCTATTTTGTCATCTCCTTATTCATGCATTCTCACATACTCACATTAATAGCTTACATTATTTGAGTCTGCGTGACAACGCAAATTGTTCCTGTGACACTTTGGCTAAAACGTTCTGTGTTTCCGCTGTTTTCCCAAGGAATCCAAACTGTTTTGAGAAAAGAGCTACTCCGCAGTGGAGCTTGCCGCCGCAGCGCCTTTTCATTGCCCTGTCTATCTCTACCAGGATGCTCTGCATTACCTTGTCCTTAAGTCCCCAGCTCTCAAGGTAAGCTATGATCTCATCGCAGGTGGCACATCCCATGAGTATCTTGACCTGGCTTGATGTTCCTCCAACAAGTGCAGTATGGGCGGAAAAGATCTCTCTTCTGCCGTCAGATGCTACTGAGTTGGTATTCATAATTCCTGCAGCAAGCTTGACCAGCTTACCAACATTTCCAACAAGCAGGATATTTTCTACTCCCTCTTCCACTGCGCAGTCTATTGCCTGTCCTGGGAAGTTATAGCAGCTTACCGCTGTCCTGAGGTCAACATGAAGAGCTTCGTTTATCTCTTTTGCACAGTACTTGCCAGGACTGATCAGTAACGACCTGACTCCAGTCCTTGTCTGGGCTCTTATCTGTTCATTGATGGATTCTGAGATTTCTCTCATATGAACATTAGGTATAGAGCCGTAAGCGCCAATTATCCTGATACCGCCGGAAAATCCACTCTGAGGTGCAGAGTTTCTTGCAGCTATCATCATGCCCTCCGGACATGATACCGTAATAAGGAGCATCTGCGCTCCATCAGACATCTCGCATACGCTTCCCACTGCGTCAAATATAAGGGCTCTTGCATCCTTCTCAATAAGTGGCTCGCCCTTACCGATGCCTGTCTGTTTCATGGCTGCCACCCCAACGCCTTCACCGGCCTTTAAAAAGAGATTACCATAGCGCAGATCAGTAGCTGATCCCTCTAAAGCCTCTCTTATGTCTGCAAGTCTTGAAACCTTAACATGAATGTTGGCTCTCTCCCTGATATCAGGAGCCATTCCTCCTTCCATGGTGCAGATGTATTCGCAGGACTGATCTGAGCAGCTATCATCCACCCTCTGGACCATGTATGTCCTGGTGGCTCCATTCTTATGATGGATCGTCACATTCTCATAGACAATCTTAAATATTAGCTCTGCTGTTGCAGCTCTTGCTGCCGCTGCTACGCAGTCGCCACTTGAAATAGGGCTGAGGGTAAGTCCTGAAAATCTGTCCATAAAAAAGCTCCTTCTTTGGGATAAGATAAGCTTAATATATAATGTGTCACATTAACAATATATCGTAACCAGTTATTTATTATTTCGAATTACTTTATTTTTTCTTTAGAAACCGTCCATATTTTGTCCAAATTTTGTCGGTATCATATAAACATATCAGAAGTAACATACTTCTGACTCCCCCAACAAAACTTTTTTCATACCGGGTCAATCGGCTCCCCACTGATTGACCCCTCCTCCCAAAACTTAAGCACCTTAAAGGTGCTTTTTTTATGCGGGAATTGCGGTGTCTTCTATTTCTTTTGTTTCAGAAGTTTCAGCTACTTCCTTCGTTTCCTCAGTAAGAGCCTGGTCAGTTTTCCTAGGACCACGAACGCCAAAGCTTCCGTTGTACCTAAGCTCCTTTAAGATCTTTTTGATGTTCTTAAGCTCTTTTTCCATATCTGATGCACTGGCGCAGATGACAGTTGGTACGCCACTGCCACTAAACTCAACTTTAAGGCCGCTGTCTTTAAGCGCCTTAAAAGCCTTAAGTTTATCTGTTGTGCTGATCTGCTCCAATTCTTTTTCGTTCTTATTCATATATCTTGTGCCTTTCTATATTTATAAACACAATATATCATATTTTGGTAAAAATTTCATCAGCCAAAAAAAAATATTCAAAATAAAGTTAAGTTTTTTCATTACCTTCCGATATATTTATTGAGAATAAAAATTCTCACTCCCCCAACAAAACTTTTTTCATACCTGGGCAGTTTAACTCCCCATTAAACTGCCCTCCTCCCAAAAAAATCTTGTGAAAACACACACTAAAAAAGAAGGTGACCCTAAACACCTTCTTTTTTACTGTCTTTATCTATTTACTGTGTAGGCCTTCACAAAGAAGTCCTTGTCATCCTGTTTCACCATTGAAAGTCCATCATCTGAAATATAGTAGCTGTTTCCACTTGCTTCATAGTTGTTGTGGATACTGCCCACCAGGTTTCTCCACTCATCGTAGTTGGGCTCTCCCATCATATCTTCAGCCTCTTCAAAGGGAAGTCGTCCTGATGTTACCGGTCTTATAAGGATAAAGAACTTATCTCCCTTTTCAAGTGGAACA
>NZ_JAGAYD010000118.1 GCF_017940685.1 Butyrivibrio sp.
GCTTGCGGTAGCGTAGCGGACGCAAGGTTCCATTTTTGACAGAATGGATAGTTGGAAGTAAACTTTAGGAAATAAATCTGATGAATCTATACCCAAGGGGTATCTCTAATTATTTCCAACTGTCAATAAGTTTACTCTGTCCCCTTTAAGAAAGAGGTTGAATTCTTAAAAAAAGTATTGTACAATCCATAAGCGCATTAAACGACAGTTCATTTGTACCTTCCTGTCGCTAAACAAAACCAGGACTACATGGAATACTTATGTTTTTTTATGTAGCTCTGCAACTCGCAGAGTTTTTTTGTTGCCTTTTTTGGAGATTAACTGATGGAGAAGATCATTATCGACTGCGATCCGGGAATAGATGATTCCCTGGCCATAATGCTGGCACTTTCAAGTCCCGAGGTGGAAGTTATTGGCATCACCATTGTGGCAGGAAATTCACCTTCTGAGCTTGGATTTATGAACGCCAAAAGAGTTCTTAAATTCCTTGGAAGGCTGGACATTCCTGTATACGTGGGAGCTGATAGGCCAAGAGTAAGGAACTACGTAAACGCCCTTGATACCCACGGCGAGGATGGCCTTGGAGAGAGCTTTTTACCTGAGGTTAAGGGCCAGGAGATCCCCAAGGAGTCTGCTGTAGAGTTTATGAAAAAGTCCCTGAGAGGGGGAAATGTTTCAGTGATAGCACTGGGACCACTTACGAACCTGGCAGACCTTATTGACAGTAATCTGGAATCTTTTTTATCCATTAAAAGGCTTGTGTCCATGGGCGGAAATTTTAGAAGCCATGGCAATTGCTCACCGGTTGCAGAGTACAACTACTGGGAAGATCCTGATAGCGCCAAGGTGGTATTTGATGCCATGTATGAAGCTGGGCGGGAGATTGAGATGGTTGGCCTTGATGTTACCAGGAAGATCGTGCTTACGCCAGAAAACCTTGATGACATGAAAAGAGAAAATGCCGTGGTTGGTGATTTCGTTGAAAGGATCACGAAGTTTTACTTTAAGTTCCACTGGGAATGGGAGCACATTAGAGGCTGTGTTATCAACGATCCTCTGGCTGTAGCTCAGTTTATAAAGCCTACGATCCTGTCAGGAATAGAAGCTTTTACGGAGGTTGAGACTTTAGGAATATCTATAGGACAGACAGTCGTGGATTCCATGGGCTTTTATAGAAAGCACAGCAATGCACTTGTATATACCACTGTAGACGAGAAAGCGTTTTGGGATTTGTTTTTGCCAAGAATTTTAGGAATTAAAGGAGAAAGAAATGAGTAACAACGTAAAGAAACTGACATTTATAGCTCTTTCTGTAGCTATCAATATTGTAGGAAGCAAGATCGCACTGCTTCTTAGCCTTCCGATCTTTTTAGACAGCATAGGAACAATGCTTGCAGGAATAGTTCTTGGTCCCATTGCAGGCGGCCTTACAGCACTTGTTGGCGGCCTTATAAACGGAGCACTTGGAGATATTTACGCCATCTACTTTTCGATAAGCGGAGTTTTGATGGGAGTTATCGCAGGCCTTGTTTTCCATGAAAAAAAGAATACTATTCCTTCTCTTTTCTGGAAATGCCTTATAGTCACACTGCCTGCGTCAGCTCTTTCAGCATGCATTGAAACCTTCCTCTTTGGAGGTATCACATCAGCGGTTGTGACAACCTTTATAATCCAGGCTCTTTCACAGACTGCCCTTAAGCTCTTTGGCGGAGCATTCCTTACCCAGGCCATAACAGATTATGTGGATAAGCTTATTGCCATCATACTTGTTGTTGTAAGCATGAGGAGCCTTCCTTATGAACTTACACATTTTGAGGAAAAAGAAAAGCAGGAAACAGCAGAAGTTACCAGATAAAATTGGACTTTAGCTGCTCGCCGTTATCAATAAGAAGGTCCTGACCGGTCATGCTCTTATTGATATTTGTAAGATAATAGGAAAGATCAGCAATTTCCTCTGCAGAGGCCCACTTATTAAGCAGTGTCTCATCGTGGCACTTCTTCATAAGATCTGGATCATCCATGATATGGACGTTAAGGGGGGTATAAACACCTCCAGCAGAAATGCTGTTAGAAGTAGCACCGTACCTGGCAAGTCTAAGTGCGGTGTTTTTCATATATGTAACTACGCCGCCCTTGCTGGCAGCATACTCTGGAAATTCAGCTCCGTTAGAGGCACTTGAGGACGCCATGAAAAGAACGGAGTGGATATCATCTTGAAATGCATACTTTTCTGTAACTTTTATAGTGGCTTTTAAATTAGTGTCAATGACTAAAGGGCCTTCCTGTATCCCTGCATTGTTGATAAGTACATTTATTCCGCCAATCTCAGGAAGATCTCCATTTATATTGGCGATCATATGGCTGTAGGAAGGCGCACTAAATCCTGCCTCCTTTACGTCAAAGCCAATGACCTCATGACCCATCTCTATGTATTTTTTTGCACATGCAAGCCCAATACCCTGGCTTGCTCCGGTTATCAGTATTTTCATGCCTATAGTATATCACAGTTTACAAAACCTTTAGATATAGTTGCATAACATGTTGTAAAATAGATATATACGTTTTATTGATAGGAGGGAATGATATGTGGGCTTATGAGACAAGCTTTTATCAGATTTATACACTGGGCTTTTGCGGAGCACCCTTTGAGAATGATGGAAAGCTGGAGCACAGGATACTTAAGGTTATAGACTGGATACCACACCTTAAGAAGCTGGGAGTAGGCGCAGTTTTGTTTAATCCAGTATTTGAGTCAGATACCCATGGGTATAACACCAGGGACTACAGGATGATCGACGTAAGACTTGGAACTAACGAGGATTTTAAGAAAGTCTGCAAGGCTCTTCATAAAGAGGGAATAAAGATTGTTCTTGACGGCGTATTTAATCATGCTGGAAGAGGTTTTTTTGGCTTCAAGGACGTCCTTGAAAAAAAGTGGGATTCTCCCTATAAGGACTGGTTCAACATAAGCTTTGATGGAAACAGCAATTATAATGACGGTCTGTGGTATGAGGGCTGGGAAGGAAACTACGACCTGGTAAAGTTAAATCTCAGAAATCCTGCTGTAACAGATTATCTTCTTGAGAGCGTTAAGTTCTGGATCGATGAGTTTGGAATTGATGGACTTAGGCTTGATGTTGCTTACTGTGTGGATACAGACTTTCTTAAGAGACTTCGCTACGAGACAGGAAACTGGAAGGAAGATTTCTTCCTTATGGGAGAGATGATAGGCGGAGACTACAACAGGATCATGGGAGATGACACCTGTCATTCTGCTACAAACTATGAGTGCTACAAGGGAATGTTCTCAGCCCTTAACAGCATGAATCTGTTTGAGATAATCCATTCGCTGCTTCGTCAGTTTGGACCTGAGAACTGGACTCTTTACAAAGGAAAGCACCTGTTATCTTTTGTTGACAACCATGATGTATCAAGGATTGCAAGTACATTAAACAATCCTGCCCATCTTAAGCTTATCTATACCCTTATGTTTGGTATGCCTGGCATCCCAACTATATACTACGGAAGTGAGTGGGGAGAAAAAGCAGATAAGTCCCAGGGTGACCCGGCGCTAAGGCCATGCTTTGAAAAACCAGAGTGGAATGAGCTTACTGACCACATAGCAGCTCTTTGCAAGGCTCAGAGCGGTGCAGAAGCACTTAACTATGGAGGATTCAAGTCTTTGGTCCTCACCAACAGACAGTGCATCTTTGAAAGAGAAAGTGGTAATGACAGGGTAATGGTTGTTATCAATGCTGATGAAAACCCATACCAGGCTCATTTTGACGCCAGGGCAGGAAGAGCAAAAGACCTGATAACAGGTGCTGAGGTAGACTTTGGCGGCGGGCTTGTGATACCAGGGTACACTTCATATATCCTAAGACCATTCTAAAACCTAAAAATAGACTTTTTGGAGCCTGATCTGGGTCTATGGCAAGAATTCATTATTTTTATCTGGGACACCATATTATTCTATGAGTTTTTGATGACCTGATGACATAGAATATAGTTATTCAGATCATGGAGGGACATAGAGTGAAGATCTATTTTGACAAGCTTTACAAAGACGACAGAATAAAAGAACTATGTGGTATATGCGTTCCGTTTAAGAAGGGAGCGCTTAGAAAGGATGACCTGGACACTGTGACGATCCTGGATGTGGACAGGAAAGTTCCTTCTCAGACACATATTACTTCCACATGGGAAGACGGCTCCGTGCGCTATATTTATACGCACTTTTTGGCTGACCTGCCAGGTAATGCGAAAAAAGAGCTCCTTTTGACTTTTAAGGGTGATGAGGATTACAGCTTTGCGACTGTATCAGCTGACCATGAAGATATTGAAGTAATAAGTGAAAAAGAAGACGGGGGCAGTATCTTTATTGATAACGGACCTCTTAAGTTGTCTGTAAAAAATGGATCTTTGGACCTCTTTGAAACTTTTGTTTATGGTGAAAAGAACTTTTCAAAGAGTCAGTTTGTTGGACCATATGTGACCATAGACGGAGAGAAGCTGACAACTTTTTTTGATGAGTGGAAGCTGGTAAAAAAAGGTCCGATCCTGACAATACTTCAAGGCAAAGGAAGATGCACAGGAAGTAAAAATGCTTTTTCCGGCGAAGGAATAAAGTTTGAGATGCGTATCTTAATAACAGCAGGAAAGCCCTGGCTTGATATGGGATTTCGCTTTATTAATGCCACTGACGGTGATATAAAACCTGATGATATTGTATTTGCTGTTAAGGGCTTTGGAAGTGAAGATATCTCATTGAACAGCCCTGAGTATATAAGTGAAGCAGTAGATTCTACCGGCTGCGGAGATACGAAAAAGACCAACGTGACAGGTGATATTGTTAAGACAACAGGCACCAAAGATCTCAAGACTTACGACTTTTTGGAAGCTGAAAATGGCAGTAGCCCGCGAACAATTGTGGCTACCTCCAATTACAGAACCGACTTTACCATCAGTAAGACTGGGGGTATGCTGGACAGTACCATAACAGCTGAAATTTTGAAAAAGCAGGCCAATGAGCACTTTGCGGAGGTGTTCTATGGCACATATTTTGCTGACTTTACTGACCCTGCAGAAAACATCGGAGTTTGTGCAACAGTTTTCCAGGCTTTTCAAAACTTCCCAAAAGCTGTAAGGAGCGATAAAAACGGGGTTGTGGTATTTCTTTTACCAGACCAGAACAAAAATGCTGATAAAACAAGTGCTTCTCCAGTTGTTTTTGCATCTGGAATGGCCAGAGAGCAGAGATTCCTTCTGCATTTCCATGAAGCGAAAGAGCCGATATACGAACTGGACAACAGAAGCATTATTTACCAAATGCCTGACAAGCCCTATATAATGCCTGAGGTGTTTGAGGTAGCTAAAGTTATGCCAGATATCTTTTTATCGCCGGACAATGCTGACGACGATGTAGAGATATCTCTCATCGATAAGGCTGACGGCCATGCAAGATGCTACGGAATGCTTAATTTTGGTGATGCTCCGGATCCTGGATATACAGAGCAGGGCAGAGGTAATGGAAACCTTGTCTGGACAAATAATGAATATGACTATCCTCATGCTATGTATATGATGTATGCAAGAAGTGGCGTAAGGCGTTTTTTGGATTATGCCAATGTGGCAGCTTGGCATTGGATGGATGTTGATGTTTGTCATTATTCAGCTGATCCGCTAAGAACCGGGGGACAGTGGGAACACACAAGACGCCATACTGGCGGTTCTGAAAATGGAGCAGGCTCTCAGGGAGAGATGGTCTGCAGCCATGAATGGGTTGAAGGCCTTATTGATCTGTATCACTTCACAGGGGATGAAAGAGCCCTGGATACGGCTATTGGCATTGGTGAAAATGTTTTAAGGCTTCTAGATACTCCAATGTATCAGGTGGCTGGAGAAAGTAGTGCCAGGGAAACTGGCTGGGCACTTAGGACACTGACTGCGCTTTATGTAGAGACCCATGATAAAAAGTGGGTGGAAAAGTGTCAGTGGATAGTATCCCAGTTCAAAGCCTGGAATGAAAAGTATGGAGGGTGGCTTGCACCATATACAGATAATACCACTATCAGAGTAGGTTTTATGATATCTGTAGCGGTTGGGTCACTTATGCGCTATTTTAGAGTATTTCCTTCTGATGAACTCAAAGAAATGATGGTAAAAGCTATAGATGATCTTACTGAGAACTTCATGACACCACAGGGGATTTTTGTATACAAGGAACTTCCCAGCCTTTCAAGAAATGGCACCAACACGCTCTTATTAGAAGCTATGGCTATAGGATACGAACTTACTGGCGATGAGAAATATCTTGATTATGGCAAGAAAACCTTTAGAAGATCCTATGGTGAATCCCGGGGAGTGTCAGGCAGCAAGCGCATTGTGGAGGATGCTGTCATGGTGGGACAGGGTCCTACCAAGAACTTCGCCCAGAGCTTTTTGCCAATTACCAGTTTTTATGTGCAGATGGCAAGAGCAAATAAGTTGTTGTGACGGAATAATTGTTATATAATCAATTTATGGAAATTCGTACACCTATTATTGCAATTTTAGTATTGGCCATTCTAATGGTGATCTACCTGAGGAAGAACATACCTCAGGTCTTTTCAACGCGCGTGTTTTTTGGCTTTCTTGTTACAGCCTGTCTTTGTCTTGTAAGCGAAATTATCGAGTGCGCAGTTTTTACACAGCTTGATTCATCCTTTAGAGTACTTAGAAGAACAACCCAGGGCCTTTATGTTGGAACCCTTATTCTTTCAGTGTTTATGCTGGCTCTTTATGTTTATGCCAAGGCAAACCATGGAAGAATGATCTCCAAGCTTATGATCGCCATTATGACAGCTCCTGGACTTATAGCTGTTTTAGCTATAATCGTTGGAGAGATCTACTACACGAGAAGTGCATCAGGACAGTATTATAGCTATGGACCTGCAATAGTTGCTTGCTATATGGTTGGATTTTGCTATATTATTGCCACATTGATCTACGCTTTAGCACATAGAAAGAGACTTCATAAAGAAGAGTGTCGAGCCATTGTCGTTGGTCTTGTTTTGTGGCTTGTTCTTACACTTTTCCAGTTCTTGTTCCACGGATATCAGGTTTCAGCTGTTGGGATCATGCTGATGGCACTTATACTGTTTCTGGCCATGGAAAATCCCAAGGAATTCTATGAAAAGAATATGCCTAATATCAGGAATAAAGAGGCCTTTACTCTTACTCTTGTTGAGAAATTCGGATTTAAGCAGAACTTTTTCATAGCGTCAGTTATTTTTACTGGAAGAACCTCAGTATTATCAGGAGAAGACAGACAGCATCTTATTGATCTGCAGACTATAGTGGCAGAAAAGGCTTCATTGGAACTGGGAATAGATGCCTATCTTTCTGACTGGAATGCCCTTTCTTTTATAATAAAAGATCCGGAGAAGGTTGAAGCTTTAATGTCCATGATAAATAATTACAAGGACAACACCAATAACTACAAGCTGACCTATTCAATTCTGGAAGTCCCAAAATGCACAGAATATGTGGACGAAGCTCTGCAGATCCTTTCCTATGTGGCAGGAGAATATGTATACACCCAGTCAGCGCCGAACCTTGTTATCAACAAGACCATAGTTGACAAGATGATCTATAGAAACAGCGTTGAAGATGTGGTCAGACAGGCTGTTATAGACAAGGCCTTTGACGTGTATTATCAGCCTATACTCAGCGTCAAGGAGGGAAAATTTACGTCAACAGAGGCACTTGTAAGACTGAGGCAGCCTAAGTCGGAAAATTATATTTCTCCTGAAGACTTTATTCCAATTGCTGAAAAGTGTGGCCTTATCAAAGATATTGACGATCTTGTCTTTGAAAAAGTATGTTCCTTCATCGCGAGGGAAAACCTTTCAAGCTACGGTGTTAAGACAGTTGAAGTCAATCTTTCGGGTCATGAAGTTGTTGATAAACAGACCTATGCAAGGCTTCTTGGAAAGATGGAGAAATACCATATTCCGCCTAAGTTTATCAACTTTGAGATCACTGAAACAGCGTATATAAACAACGACGATACATTTAAGGAAAATGTCCAAAAGCTAAAGGACATGGGAAGCACCTTCTCCATGGACGATTTTGGATCAGGATACTCAAACCTCTTAGAGCTTCTTAAGATGGATTACAAGCTTGTTAAGATGGACAAAGAGTTTGTCTGGAACTGCCTTGACAAGTCAAAACCAGAAAACCAGCGTATGCTTGAGTATTCCATAAGCTTCCTTAAAGACTATGGCCTTCATATACTGGCAGAAGGTGTAGAAACTGTTGAACAGGCTGAAATTTTGGTAGAAAAAGGTGTAGAATATTTACAGGGATTTTACTATTCAAGACCAATACCAGAAAATGAATATATTGAGTTTCTTAAGGCACAGAAAGGAGAAAGACAATGAACGAGGCTCTATATGATGCAGTATTCTCTTACGGAGAAAATAAGATTGACCCATTCGCACAGTGCTGCGTAGATTTTGACAGGATCATTTCTGACATGAGGCTGGTAGGGTATGAGATCAACTCATTAAACATTGTTCAGCAGATAATGCTTGAACAGCTTGATACACTTCTTAAGTTTAAGGGGAAGATCATTGAACAGGCTATGGATCTTGATAATAGAGACGACTTCTGCAGGGAAAAGTATGGCCTTTCTTTCAAAGATATTGACGCTCTTGACCCAATCCACGACATTGAGTATGACATAAAGAGCGGTCAGGTTATCTATTATCTGACTCATGAAGCAAAACATAAAGAAGAAGCCTATTTCATCCTCTTTAAAAAATCATTTGATGCCTTCACAAGCAAAACTGGCTTTAATTACATCAGTAACTGATCAGGGATAAGAGATGATCTTAGAGACACCTAGACTAATACTAAGGGGCTGGAAAGATGAAGATGCTTCCAGCCTCTTTAAATATGCCTCGGATAAGAGGGTGGGGCCATCTGCAGGCTGGCCTCCTCACAGGGATGAGAACTACTCAAGGGCGGTAATAAGGACTATTTTTTCAACCCCCGAGACCTATGCTATATGTCTTAAGGGAATGGAAGAGGAGCCAATAGGCAGTATTGGCCTTACTCTTAAAGGAAGTCCCGAAAGGCCACTAGAACATAATGAAGCTGAGCTTGGGTACTGGGTTGGAGTTCCTTTTTGGAACCAGGGAATTGCAACTGAGGCGGCAAAAGAAATGATCCGCCATGGCTTTACTGACCTTAACCTCATGAGAATCTTCTGTGCTTATTTTAAAGGAAACAACAGGAGTAAAAAAGTTCAAGAAAAACTGGGCTTTAAGTACCACCATACCAACGACTGTTGCAAGCTCTTAATGCTGAAAGAAACAAGGGTTGAGTATGTTAATTCACTTACTGCTATTGAGTGGGAGAACATAAAAAAGACACACTTTTTTCAAGATTAAATATTACAAAAAAAGTAATATTATGTTATAATCTATCTACTGAAAGCGCTTCCAATGATGGGTTGTTTTGTTGTTTGAATATATAAGGAGGAACATATGTTAAAAATTGGAGAATGCGTAATTTACGGCAGTCACGGTCTGTGTAGTGTTCGTGATATACTGGTTCCGTCTTTCCTTGAGAGGGGAAAAGAGAAACAGTATTATCAGATGGTTTCCGCGGTAGATGCAGGAAGTGTTCTCTATGTTCCGGTTGATGGTGCTGAAGACAAGATCCGTCAGGTCATCAGCAGAGGTGATGCGGAAGGGCTCATTGATGAAATAGAATTTACACCTGAGCTTGAGCTTCCAGAAGGCAAGAAGGCAGAGCCTGCTATCATGGAAGTTATCAAGAGAAATGTAGCAGATGAGATGATGAGTCTTGTAAAGTCCCTTCGCAAGATCAAGGCCACAAGAGAGGCTGAGGGCAAGAAGTTTGCATCTCTTAGTGAGAAACATCTTCTTATGGCTGAGAAGCTCCTTTATACAGAGCTTGCATTTGCACTAAAAACCGAGAAGGATGACATTAAATCCAGAGTTCTTTCTGAACTTTCACAGTTACCACTTGAGACTGCTTGATGCAGTCTCTTTTTTTGCGACCTTTACCTCTATATGCGCCCTCTTTTTGGTTGCAATAAGGCTTTGTCTTTTGTAAAATGTAATCTATGGCAAATACTTTAGAACTTTACTACGAAAGTGCATATTTAAAGGAATTTGATGCCACTGTCATATCCTGCAGTAAGGGCGGCGATGGCTCTTTTTTTGTGTGCCTTGATAAGACAGCTTTTTTCCCAGAGCAGGGAGGACAGAGCTGCGACAAGGGTGTGCTCCTTGACGAAAGCGGTGTAGAGCATGCTGTTGATTATGTATCCATAGAAGATGGCGTTATTACTCATGTCTTGAAAAGTGCTCTGCCTGAAGGAGCTACCGTTCATGGTGTGATAGATTTTGAGCACAGATTCAGCAACATGCAGCAGCACACTGGAGAGCACATTTTTTCTGGAATAGTTAACAGCCGTTTTGGCTATGACAATGTGGGATTTCACTTAAGCGACAACGAAGTGACCATGGACTATAATGGTCAGCTGACTCCTGATCAGATCAAAGAGGTTGAGCTTTTGGTCAATAAGGCTATATGGAACAATGTAGAGGTTATCTGTTCATTTCCATCTGATGAAGAGCTTAATGCTATAGATTACAGGAGCAAAAAAGAGCTAAGTGGTGCTATCAGGATTGTGACAATTCCCGGGTACGATGTGTGTGCATGCTGCGCTCCTCACGTATTAAGGACAGGAGAGATCGGACTTTTAAAGGTAGTCAGGGCTCAGAATTATAAAGGCGGAACAAGAGTCAGCATTCTTTGTGGAGAGAGGGCTCTTTCATATATTTCTTTTGAGCATGACATAATTGATGAGCTTGCGAGAACTTTTACCACAAGCCAGGAAAATATCAGATCATCTGTTGCTAAACTTCAAAGTGATCTTCAGGACTGCAAGGGTCAGCTGGTAAACCTTCAGAACAGGCTCCTTGACTTTGAGCTTAAGGAGATAGATAAGGATCTTACAAATGTCTTTTTGGTAAAAGAGCCATCTACTGATCAGAACGTTCTCAGGAAAACTGTTAATCAGCTTGCTCTTTCACATGCTGGATTTTGTGGAGCCTTTGCAGGTGATGAAAAAGATGGATACAGATATATCATAGCCTCTGGCACTGAGGGCAGAGATTGTAAGATGCTCCAGAAGGTGCTTTCAGAGGAGTTTGGCGCAAGAGGCGGCGGAAACAGCCCTATGATACAGGGTAGCCTTAAAAGCGCAGATATTAAGGCAGTAATTAACAGGTGTCAGGAGTTTTAACATGAGTAGCGAGGCAAAAAATGAATTTTTAGAAGGGTGTAAGGATGCAATTCCAATTTGTCTTGGATATATTGCAGTGTCCTTTGCTTTTGGAATAGAGGCCGCCAAGATAGGCATGACAACTTTTCAGGCAGCACTTACATCACTTCTTAATGTCACAAGTGCAGGGCAGTTTTCAGCCCTTGATGTAATAGCAAGAAATGGAAGCTTTATTGAACTTGCGATCCTGCAGTTCATTATCAACTTAAGATATATGCTTATGAGTACAGCTCTTTCTCAAAAGCTCTCATCCAAGGTTGGAACAATTCAAAGACTTGGTATAAGTTATGGAGTAACAGATGAGATTTTTGCTCTTAGTTTCTTTAGGAAAGGGAGCCTCAATCCGCTTTATTCCTACGGCCTTATAATAACTTCTGTTTTTGGATGGGTATTTGGTACAGTGCTGGGAGCATTCTCCGGACAGATACTTCCAGAGAGGCTCATAAGCTGCCTTGGACTTGCAATTTATGGCATGTTTATTGCCATTATCATTCCTGATACCAGAACTAACAGAACGATCCTGGGCATTGTTGTTTCAGCAATGGTATTAAGCAGCATCTTTACCTACGTTCCAGTGCTTGCAAGCCACATTTCATCGGGCTTCAGGATTATTATAATAACAGTTGTTGTGGCTGCTTTTGCAGCTTACTTTGCACCTGTACAGGAAGATAAGGAGGAGATAAAGCCATGAGCAGAGTTTATCTTTACATCCTCCTGATGGCAGGTGTTACATACCTGATAAGAGCGCTTCCTCTTACTCTTATTAGAAGAGAGATAAGTAGCAGGTTCATCAGATCTTTTTTGCATTATGTACCCTATGCAACACTTGCAGCTATGACATTTCCTGCTATACTAAATGCCACAGATTATCTTTACTCTTCAGTGGCAGGATTTCTGGTGGCACTGATACTTGCTTTTAACAAAAAGAGCCTTCTTACAGTTGCAGGTTTTTCCTGTCTTGCAGCCTTTATAGTAGAACTCTTTTTGCACTGATAACAGATGATTTATAATATAGAAATGAGGAACATGCTATGCGTATAGGAATGGGATACGATGTTCATAAGCTTGTGGAGGGCAGAGACCTTATAATTGGAGGAGTTAAGATCCCTTATGAAAAGGGACTTTTGGGACACTCTGATGCGGATGTTCTTCTTCATGCTATAATGGATGCAATCTTAGGAGCAGCTGCTTTGGGTGATATTGGAAAGCATTTCCCTGATACGGATCCAAAGTATAAGGGAGCTGATTCAATAATGCTCCTTAAGGAGGTTGCGGATCTTGTAGACAAGGAGCATTATGTTATTGAAAATATTGATGCCACGATAATTGCCCAGGCGCCCAAGATGAGACCCTTCATAGATGAGATGAGGATCAATATAGCACAGGCTCTTAGGATCTCCTTATCACAGGTCAATGTTAAGGCCACAACGGAAGAGGGGCTTGGATTTACCGGATCAGGTGAAGGTATCTCTTCTCAGGCGATATGTCTTTTGACCAGTCCAATGGATGCCTTCAGTACAGTATATGGGGATGAGAAGGCAGGATGCGGACGATGTCAGGGGTGCGACAGAGGATGACTGTAGGAAAAAAGATAGCGAGGAGTAATATAAATGGCTGAGAGATTTAGTTTTTACAATTCACTTACAAGAAATGTCGACGAGTTTGTACCACGTGTACCAGGAAAGGTTTCAATGTACACCTGCGGACCAACCGTTTATCACTATGCCCATATAGGTAATATCAGAACATACATCATGCAGGATGTCCTTGTGAAGGCACTTTGCTACGCTGGATATGATGTAAAGAGAGTCATGAACATAACTGATGTAGGACACCTTTCATCTGATGCAGACACCGGTGAAGACAAGATGCTTGCAGGGGCTAAGAGAGAACACAAGTCAGTTATGGAGATTGCAAAGTTCTACACTGATGCATTTTTTAAGGATTTTGCGGCTGTCGGCAATAAAAAACCAGATGTTATAGAACCTGCGACCAACTGCATTCCTGAGTTTATCCACATGATAGAAGTTCTTATTGAAAAGGGCTTTGCTTATCAGGCAGGTGGAAACATCTATTTTGATACAAGTAAACTTGATGACTACTATGTTTTCTCTTCAGCTATCGAAAAGGAACAGCTTGAAATTGGCGTTCGTGATGATGTAGAAGAGGATACAAACAAAAAGAACAAAACTGACTTTGTGCTTTGGTTTACCAAGTCCAAGTTTGAAGATCAGGCTCTTAAATGGGACAGCCCATGGGGAGTTGGCTATCCAGGATGGCATATTGAGTGCTCCTGCATTTCCATGAAGCATCTTGGAGAATACATTGACATCCACTGCGGCGGTGTGGACAATATGTTCCCACACCATACCAATGAGATAGCCCAGTCTGAGAGCTACCTTGGACACAGATGGTGCAGCTACTGGTTCCATTCAAACCACTTAAATGACAGAGCAGGCAAGATGAGTAAGTCAAAGGGTGCAGTTCTTACTGTTTCAGTATTGCAGGAGAAGGGCTATGATCCTTTAGTTTACAGATTTTTCTGCCTTCAGTCACATTACAGAAAGCCACTGGAGTTTTCTTTTGAGGCTCTTGACCAGGCTGCAACAGCATTTAACAAGCTTGTTAAGCGTGTATCTGAGCTTAAGAACGAGGGAGAGGTTGACGAGGCAGTTAAAAAGGACCTTGAGGGCAAGTTCCTTGATGCTGTTTCAAATGACCTTAACACATCAATGGCAATAACAGTTCTTTATGATGCCCTTAAGGCCGATACCACTGATGCAACAAAGCTTGCTCTTGTGGAGAGCTTTGATAAGGTCCTTTCACTTGACCTTATCGGACACGCTAAAAAGCTTGGCGAGGGCGTGGCTGATGTTGATTCCGAGCTTCTTAAATACATTGAGGAGCAGATTGCAAAAAGAACTGAGGCCAAGAAGAACAAGGACTTTGCTACAGCTGATGCCATCAGAGATGAGCTTATGCAGAAAGGTATTGAGATCAAGGATACCCGTGAAGGAGTTAAATGGCAGATAGTTTAAATGAGTATATCAATGCCAAATTTGGCATTGAATCCAAGGACATAAGGACCTACTCGCCGCTGACATTGGCATATATTGGCGACGCAGTATTTGACCTTGTCATCAGATCAGTTTTGGTAAACAAGGGCAACACTGCTGTTAACAATCTACATAAAAAATCGAGTGCTATTGTTAAAGCCCCTACTCAGTCAAAGATTGCAGCCTCAATAATGGACGATATGACTGAGGAGGAAAGAGATATATTCAGGCGTGGCAGAAACTCAAAGCCCCATACCAAGGCAAAGAATGCCTCTGCCATAGAGTATCTTGAAGCTACAGGATTTGAGGCAGTTTTAGGTTTCTTGTATCTTAAGGGCGATATGGACCGGATAATGGAGCTTGTTGTCCTTGGAATTAAAAAAGCTGATTTGACTGATGGTTTGTAATTGAGGTTATCCTATGGAAAAAGAAATGAACATACAGGGAAGCGAAGAGAAGATCGAAGGCAGAAACGCTGTCATTGAGGCTTATCGCTCCGGTAAAACAATAGATAAGATATATATACTTGATGGATGTCAGGATGGACCTGTTTCCACCATCAGAAGAGAGGCCAAGAAAAATGGAACTCTCATTAAGTTTGTAAGCAGGGAGCGCCTTGACCAGATGTCAGAGACAGGTAAGCACCAGGGAGTTATCGCTATTGCTGCCGCTTACAAATACTCAGAGATGGAGGATATTTTTAACCTGGCCAAACTAAGGGGCGAGGACCCATTTGTTTTTATCCTTGATAACATTGAGGATCCTCACAATCTTGGGGCTATCATAAGAACAGCCAATCTCTCCGGAGCTCATGGCGTTATAATCCCAAAGAACAGGGCAGTAGGTCTTACTGCAACTGTGGCTAAGGCTTCAGCTGGAGCTTTGAATTACACACCTGTTGTGAAGGTTACCAATATTGCCAGTACAATTGAAGCGTTAAAGGACAAGGGACTTTGGTTTGCCTGCGCGGACATGGGTGGCACCAGAATGTATGACCTTAACCTTAAGGGACCTATTGGTCTTGTTATTGGCAATGAGGGAAGCGGAGTTTCAAGGCTTGTAAGGGAAAAGTGCGATATGATCGCATCTATTCCAATGAAGGGAGACATTGATTCTCTTAATGCATCAGTAGCTGCAGGAGTACTCGCTTTTGAGGTAGTAAGACAAAGGAGCCTTTAATGAGTGACTTAAGGTTTGACAGCATGGATGATGAGCAGCTAATCGTTTTGATCCATGATGGAGGAAGAGGTGAAACTGTTGACTACATCATGAACAAGTACAAGGATCTTGTGAGGAAAAAAGCTGCATCTATGTATATTCTTGGAGCGGACAGAGATGATCTCATCCAGGAGGGAATGATAGGACTGTTTAAGGCTGTAAGAGATTATGATGCAGGAAGGGATGCCAGCTTTTCCACCTTTGCGGACCTTTGTATTTCCAGACAGATGTATTCTGCCATCAAGTCTCTTTCCAGAAAAAAGCATATGCCTCTTAACAGCTATATATCAATTTATGCCAGCAGAGAAGATTCTGATCAGGGAAGTGACGTATCCCTTGAAGAGATCCTGGAATCAGATTCAAACCTTATTCCGGAGCAGTATGTTCTTGACCAGGAGAACCTTAAGATCCTTGAAGAGAACATCGACAAGGATCTTAGCGAACTTGAGAGGCAGGTTCTTGATCTGTATATAACAGGTATGAGCATTAAAAAGATAGCAGGGGTTCTGGGCAGAGATGAGAAATCTACAGACAATGCTATGCAGAGAGTCAGGGCCAAGCTAAAGAAGTATCTCAAATAAAAAATACTTGCTTTGAAGATGATTGTATGCTATATTTATATAGCTGTTGTAAAACAGTGGTAACTATTGTTGATTTTTGCAAATCACAGCGTCAGGTACGTTAAGCGTACTGATGAGATATCTGTCGGAAACAGATATGATAATTTAGATATAGTGAGGTGAGAAGATATGAGACAGGACATCCAGCCAGAATTCCATCAGGCAACAGTTACTTGCAACTGCGGTAACACATTCACTGTTGGATCAACTAAGAGCGAGATCCACGTAGAAATTTGCTCAAAGTGCCATCCTTTCTACACAGGAACTCAGAAGGCTACAGCTGCTCGTGGACGTATTGATAAGTTCAACAAGAAATACGGCATGGACAACAAGTAATTCAAGGTTCATAAGTTTAGTAGAAACTTTGGAGGTTGAGGCAATAGCCTCGACCTCTTTTTTTACAATCAGAAATAGGGGAAAGCTATGAAAAAACGTAAGATAAGACACTATTCTGGAATCGGCGGGCAGGCGGTTTTAGAAGGCGTTATGATGAAAAATAAAGACATGTACGCTGTTGCTGTCAGAAAGCCGGATGGCGATATAGCTGTTGAGGTAGATGAGTACCACGGTATTGCCTATGGTAGTAAGCTCCTTAATATACCTTTTGTAAGGGGAGTATTTGTGTTTATAAATTCCCTTATTTTGGGGCTTAAGTCTCTTAACTATTCATCATCTTTTTACGAGGAGACTGATGAAAAGCCAACCAAATTGGATGAGGAGATAGACAAGGTTTCAAGCGGTCATGAGGATACATTCCTTATGGTGGTCACCACACTTATCTCATTTGTGTTTGCAATAGCTCTTTTCATGGTGCTTCCTTATGCACTTTCAGAGTTCATATCTAAATATGCCAGAAATGAGTCTATAGTTGCTATCATAGAAGGCGTACTCAGGATCCTGATATTCATAGTTTACATACTGCTGATCTCAAGGATCAAGGACATTAAGAGACTCTTTATGTATCACGGTGCTGAGCACAAATGCATCAACTGTATTGAAAAGGGAAGACCTCTTACAGTACACAATGTTAAGCGCAGTTCAAGACTCCATAAGAGATGCGGAAGCAGCTTTATATTGTTTGTCATGCTTATCAGTATTGTTTTGTTTTTCTTTATCAGAGTGGATTCCTATATCTGGAGAGTTGTAATAAGGATCCTTCTGATCCCTGTGATCTCAGGTATTTCTTATGAGATAATAAGACTTGCTGGCAAGACAGATTTCTTTTTAGTAAGACTTATATCTGCTCCGGGGCTGTGGCTTCAGAGGCTTACAACCAAGGAACCTGATGAGGATATGATACAAGTTGCCATCAAGTCAGTTGAGGCTGTATTTGACTGGAAGGAGTTTTTAAAGGATTCCTTTGGTTATGAAATAGACGACAGCTGGCTGGAGGATGGAGAAGAAGTTAAGGAGTGAAAAAGGCAACTTATGGATTATAAAAGTGCCTATGAATTTGGAATAAAAGAACTTGAAAAAGCCGGGATTGTTGAAGCTAAGCTTGATGCCCGGCTTCTTTTAGAGCGCATTTGTGACACAGATCACAGCGCTCTTATTGCTCACTCTGATAGAGAGCTTACACAAAAAGAACTTGAGGATTTTAACGAGTTCATTGGAAGAAGGGTAAAGAGGGAGCCTGTGGCATATATTCTGGGACAGTGGGAGTTTATGGGGCTTACCTTTGATGTGTCTGGAGATGTGCTTATTCCAGAGCAGGACAGTGAGTTCCTTGTTGAGGAAGCTCTGCGCCACTGTGAAGATGGCATGAAGGTTTTGGATCTTTGTACCGGTTCAGGCTGCATAGCTCTTAGCATACTTAACTTTACCAATGATACAAGCGCAGTTGGCACTGACATATCAGCCAAAGCTCTTTTAATGGCAAGGAAGAATGCAGATAAGCTGGGCCTGTCCCATAGAGCTACGTTTGAAGAAACTGACCTTTTCCCCAAGGAGGAAGAGAAGTTTGACATTATTGTTTCAAACCCTCCTTACATAGCAAGCAGTGTGATCGAAACTCTGGCTCCTGAAGTTAAGGACTATGAGCCAAGACTTGCTCTTGACGGGGATGAAGATGGCCTTAGCTTTTACAGAAGGATAGTAGAGAAGGCGCCTTCGTACCTTTATTCAAGCGGATATCTTGTTATGGAGATAGGTTATGACCAGGCTGAAGCTGTTAAAGGCCTTCTTTTGGATAATGGAAGATATCATGAAATTGAAGTAGTCAAAGATTTTTCTGGCAATGACAGAGTGATCAAGGCTTGTTTCTATTAGCGTCTCTTTTTTGCAGCTAGTTGTTATGATCATTTTGGAGGAAAAGAGATGTTTGACAGATTAGAAGGAATAATAAGAAGATACGAAGATATAAATATGATGCTGGTGGACCCATCAGTGGTTTCTGACCAGGAAAAATTCAGAAACCTTATGAAGGAGCAAAAGAACTTAGAACCAATCGTAAGCTCTTTTACCGAGTATAAAAAGTGCAAGCAGACCATAGAGGACAGCTTATCGCTTCTTGATGAAGAATCTGATCCGGAGATGAAGGAGATGCTCAGACAGGAGCTGTCTGATGCCAAGGAAATGCTTCCGAAGATGGAGGAAAAGCTTAAAATCCTTCTTCTTCCTAAGGATCCCAACGATGAAAAGAATGTTATTGTGGAGATTAGAGCAGGAGTTGGCGGCGATGAAGCAGCTCTTTTTGCGGCTGACATGTACAGGCTCTACACCAGATATGCGGAGAGACAGGGCTGGAAGGTCGAGACCATGAGCATGGAGGATATCGGAATAGGTGGTATCAAGGATGTGAGCTTCATGATCAAGGGAAATGGAGCATATTCAAGGCTTAAGTTTGAGAGTGGAGTTCACAGAGTTCAGAGGATACCAGCGACGGAATCTGGCGGAAGGATCCATACTTCAGCAATAACAGTTGCTATTATGCCAGAGGTTGAGGATGTTGCAGTTGAGATAGATTTAAATGACTGCAAGTTTGACGTGTTCAGAGCTTCAGGAAACGGTGGACAGTGCGTTAATACCACTGACTCAGCAGTAAGACTTACTCATTTACCTACCGGTATTGTTATATCCTGTCAGGACGAAAAGAGCCAGCAGCAAAACAAGGCAAAGGCATTAAAGGTTCTTAGAGCAAAGCTCTATGAGATGGAGCAGGAGAGACAGCACGGGGAAGAAGCAGAGCTTCGAAGAAGTCAGGTTGGTTCCGGAGACAGATCAGAAAAGATAAGAACTTACAATTTCCATCAGGGAAGAGTTACTGACCACCGCATAGGACTTACTCTTTACAAGATTGACCAGATCATGGATGGGGATATTGACGAGATCATCGATGGTCTCATCGCCGCAGATCAGGCAGATAAACTACTGCAGATGGCGGATTGATTTAATAA
>NZ_JAGAYD010000119.1 GCF_017940685.1 Butyrivibrio sp.
AAGCTTCCTGTGAATACTACTTCGTTTGCTGGCATTGTGAACCTGCCACCTGTTACTGTAGCATCCTGTGTTGACCAGCCACTGAATGTGTAGCCTTCTGCTGTTGCATCTGCTGCTACTGCTACGTTCTGGGTTCCGTATGCAACTGATGCATCATCTGGAAGATCTGTTGCATCTGCTGGTACGTCTCCTGTGTACTGATACTTTACTTTGAAGTTAGAAGATTCCCACTGAGCTGTAAGGGTTACATTCTGTGAAGGCATAGTAAACTTATTGCCCTGATAATATGTATTGCTATCAAAGCTTGTAGTCCAACCCTTGAATGCATGTCCTACCCATGTAGGATCATTTATAACGGTAGCCTGTGTTCCTGCTGTAGCTGTGGCAGAAGTTGTTCTGTCTGTTCCATCGTTATAAACGTAAGTGATATTGTAGGTCTTTCCTACATATCTAGCATAATATGTAATAGTTCCTGTAACTGTTACTCTGTCAGGTGCTTTTGTGGTATAAGTCTCGTCTGTATACCATCCGTCAAATTTACATCTAACACCATCAACAGTTTCCTCAGCATTAAGCTTAAGAGTATCAGTAGTAAATGAACCTGAAGATCTAACTGTGCTATTGATTTCAACTCTTGTGTTCTTTACATGCATAACAGGCTGAGAAATTGTCGAGCCCTTATGATTACCATCAGGATAATTATTTACAACGTAGGTAATGGTTGCCTTAGCGGTTGTATCCAGAGTAAGAATACAATCCATATGCAAAGTATTTCCATTATCAATAGTCTTTTCGTCGTATCCAACTGCTGTGTTATTAAAACTCAGCGTTTGCATAGTTAAGGAATACGTCCAGTCACTCTGATATTTATCTCTTCCATGTGTGCCATTATAATAGGTACTAATGCCAGTCCTTATAGCACTGTCAGTAGGCATGTCCATAACATACTTTTCTAGATCATGCTTATCTCTATACCATCTTCCGCTAATTCCGTCAGGAACAATAACTTTTCCTATTCCCGCATGCATATAATCAGATGGACTATTGCTAGTATAGCTCTTACCTGGTAGCAAATAATAGAAATATGTTCTTACTGAGAAAACCGCATAATATTTAAGGGTTTCATCTGTTTCCTTAACCACTGGAATTGAATCATTGTTATATCGTGTTGTAGAACTGCCATAATCTGCACTTGTTACCCATCCTTCGAAATCGAAATTCAGATTTCCACTTGATCTCTCTGGAGTTCCACCAAATGATGGCATCTCGCCAACTGCAACTTTAGTAGTCTTGACCTTTTCTCCACCTACATACCACTCAACATTTTTCTTTGCAACAGCATTGGCACTCTCATAGTAAAACTTTACCGTAGCACTCTCTCTATAGTAATAGTACTTTCGAGATTCGTTGATTTCTACACAAAGCAACCCTTCATAGTAGTAGAAGTTGTCTAAATCATATTCTGTGATATCATTTGGAAAGGTGTATGTCGCTTTAACAAAGCTATACCCTTCAATAGCAGGAGCAACATCTTCTACAAGATACTCCTTCTTCTCAGGGAATGTCACAGTACCAGCACCTGTGCCAACTGGTTCGCCATCTTCATCAACCATATGAACTTCTATACCATCCGCTTTCTTGGTATAAACAAAATACAACTGTGTATTATCTTGGCTTGATACATCTGTTGGTCCATACTGATGAATAGCATTCACATAATATTTCCTATTATTGCTATTACCACTATATGATACACTAAATCCTGTTACGTCACGGTACCAGTTGTATTTATAAACTTGAGCCTTGCTAAATTCATATACATTACCCTTTGAATCAGTAACATCACCAATTGTAAGCGCACTCACATCAAAATTAGTTTTGTTATTTGTAAGTGAAGGCACTGTGTACTCAACAATGCCACTTATCTCGTTATAATTTTCATCAACAATCTTCGCATAAAATGTTGTGTTTTGAGTGTTACTAGCCTTCACAGTGATAGCAACAGTATATGGTGAAAATGAGTCAGAAAGAACTTCTATGCTTGAAGTTTTCTTGTCATCAAAACCAATCTTATCAAAACCAGTGATTTCTCCATCCTCTTCTTCAGCATGATATACACTTATGGTAGTATCATCTTCTTTTCCCTCTTCTATACCAGAGAATTGAATTGATACTTTACCGTCAACAGGCTGAACTTCTCCCAAGCTAGGAGAATAGATTGTAATGTCATAAGAATATGTCGCAACAAGTTCTTCAGTACTATCAGTATCCGCCTCTACAGCATTTTCAAGATCATCTTCTAGTGAACCAGTGATTTTGGTAACTCTGAGTTCCGCATCATCAGGAAGTACGTTTGGTTCAGCATAAAGAGATACTATAATTCCATCTTCATCAATGGTTTTTGACTGATTAAATTCCTGATTCCAAGTTACTTTTTCTTCGAAGTTAGCGGTAAATGTAATCTCTTTTACCTCTTCCTCAGACTCTTCGCCTTCTCCAGACACACCAAGATCAGATGCCGAAGGAGTGAAGTTTGGCTCATCACATACTTCATTTCCATCTTCATCTGTCCAGTTTACAAATTTATATCCGTCAAAAGCCTCTGCTGTTGAACCCTCAAGCTCTACGTTCTCAGCAAAAACTTCACGCTGCTTGGAAACGGAACCTGCATCTTCGTCAGAAACTACGTAGTAGATCTTGATGCCGTCGACTTCCTCTTCGGTTTCAACTACTTCTTCCTCAGTCTCGTCCTCGGCTACTTTCTCCTTAAGTTTAGGATTGCCATTCTCATCAAGAACAGGGTTGCCATTTTCGTCGAGTTCATATTCTGGCTCATCAGTTGTATTAACTGGGTCACCTGGAGTAGGTGTACCCTCTCCATTTCCCTCAGTAGAAGTTACAACAGGTGTTGTGCCCTCTCCATCATTCTCTGAATTTCCTGAGCCTTCTCCATTTCCTCCACCAAGCTCATCCTGTGGGATTGCTTCAGCGGAAGAGAGATCCGCAATGGTGGTCTCCTCTTTTGGCTCTTCTGGCTCTTCTGGCTCTTCAGTTTCATCTGACTCTTCTACGATTCCGTTCTCTTCAGCGTAAACTTTTGCGCTTGCAAAATCACTGCCAAATGTTGTAGTGACCAGCGCGATGCTGAGTAGAAATGCCAGAATCCTGTTCCATTTCTTAAACATAAACCTTTCCTCCTAAAATCTTGTTCCCTTGTTACACACTATATTGGCAAAGACGGCTTATCCGATTCTCATCTCGGTATTACTGTCTTGTTGCTCACACTGTGAATCCATGGCTCCATTCATAAGCTTGAAAAGTTCAAGAGCGCTTCTGAACTTCTCTGATCGATTTTCCTCAGCCCATACAACCTCGCCCTGCCAGGTGTTATTGCTGTTGTTCTCGACCTTAATGATGAAGGTTCCCCGGTGTTTGTTTCTCTTTTCCAAAAAATCTTTCATAATTAGTACTCCATTAATGCTAGTTAAAGCTCCACTTTTTATTCTACTTATGACCCATCATATGACCCATCATATTATTAAGAAATTTTGAAAAAATATTAATTTTTTGTGAAAAGGTATAAAAAATTTTGTCTATGCCTATTTTTGATGGCCTTAAAAATATCTTAAGAAATTTCGACGGTAAATCTTAAGAATTTGCTGTTAAGATATTACTTGTGCTCATTCAGAGCGAAATGCAGCGTTCTGCTGCATGGTCCATAGGACCAGCAATCCCATATTTCTGCTACATATTACGTTCATTGTTGACACTAGGAGGAGGTGTTATAATTTAGATGTCAAAAAAACCAAATAAAGAAGATACGAAACGACGTCTTGACTGGCATTCCGGTTTCGAAGGCGGTTTGATGCTGAGCTTTCGAAAGTATGCCAAAGACATTGAGATTGAGAGGGAACATCCGCTTTCCAAGGAGCCACTGCGAGTTGATTTCCTTGTTATAAAAAAGCGCCATGATGTTGTCATTGATAACGCGATTGGGCGCAAGTTCAAGACTTACAACCTGATCGAATACAAGAATCCAAATGACGAGCTTGATATCGATGTCCTGTGGAAGGTTATTGGATACGCCTGCCTGTACAAGAGTATGGGATCAACTGTAGACGCAATAAAGTCCGATGAGATCACAATGTCGATATTCAGGTCCAGGAAACCGGTTAAGCTATTTAAGCGACTGACTAATTCGGGGATATCCGTCGAGAAGGTCAATGAAGGGATTTATCACATAAGCGGATTAGTGGTAATCCCAATCTACATCGTTGTCATCAGAGAGCTTACGGACGACGGGCTGAAGGCTATATCAATAATGAGGCCAGGTGCAGATGAAGAAACAGTAAGACATTTTCTTAATGAAGCCGACGGTTATACCGAACCAGATGACAAACGATTTACTGATGCTGTCTTGAGAATAAGTACAACTATCAACCAGTCGCTTTACGAGAAGTTGAAAGGAGAAAAATCTATGGCATATTTAGGATTTATGGCAGAAGAACTAGACCAGGCAAGGAAAGAAACTGCTGAAAAATATGATAAGATCATCGCTAAAAAAGATGAAACCATCGCCGAAAAGAATGAAACCATCGCAAACCTGATGGCAGAAATAACAAGATTAAAAGAAAATAAATAACATTTTATCAACATTTACAAAAGAGCCCTCCTGCCCACAACAGGAGGGCTTTTTACATGTTCACACCCAATATTTCACCCGACAATTTTCATCTCATAAAAGATTTTTGTAAAATATACTTGACATATTTCCATTGTGATTTTATTATAAGCTCATGAAAGGAACCAAAGAAACGACGTCACCTTTGCATAACCTTTCATATAACAAACTACAAACCAATTATTTTACATATGTTATGAGTGGAGGAAACAAAATGAGACTTGAAGCATCAGTTGGAATTACAGTTGGAATCATCGTTGGACTGGTTATCGCCTTTGCACTTCTCAAGGCAGCCAACACCAACCACAGGATGAAGACAGATTATGACGAGAGACAGCAGCTTATCCGTGGCAAGGGATATATGTACGCGTTCTACACAATTCTCTTTTACGAAGTATTGATGATGATCATTGATATCGGAGAATTTAGTCTCCCAATAGAGTCATACGCAGTTCACTGTGTTGGCCTGATCATTGGAGTTATTGTACTTGGAGTTTACTGCATCTGGAATGACGTATACTGGGGACTTAACAACAACAAAAAGACCTACTACGCTATCTTCGTAGTATGCACCATCTTTAACCTTATCCCAGTAATTGGTCAGGCCAGCATGGGAACCCTGATCCAGGATGGCAAGATTGGCCTTCCTATCCTTAACATCATGGTCCTTGTCATGATGGCTGTACTTGGAATCGTATTTATCATCAAGAAACTTACTGGCAAAAACAGCTCTGAAGAGGAGGACTAATATATGAAGAATCTACGATTAAAATCTGCAAGGGCTGCTCTTGATCTGTCTCAGGACGATCTTGCTAAAAAGTGCGGCGTCTCAAGGCAGACAATAAGTGCTATTGAAAAAGGGGACTACAACCCCACCATCAATCTCTGCATCGCTATTTGCAAAGAGCTTGGCAAGACATTAGACGAGCTCTTTTGGGAATAATAAAAATGAACGAAAAAAGATCCGGCGGACTTCCAAAAGTCTACCGGATCTTTCTATTTCTTTTCCTGATTATTTAAGAAGCTTTTTACCAGCAAAGATCACGATGCAGGAACCGATGATTCCAACGATCAGATTGCCAAGGATTCCGCTTCCGTGGATACCTACAAGACCAAGGATAAGATTTCCAACGATGCCTCCAACTACACCAAGGATGATATTCCTAAGAAGGCCGCCCTCGTTGTTCATGAGCTTTCCTGCAAGCCATCCAGCGATTGCTCCTACGATAAGTCCTGTAAGAAGACCTAATCCATTAAACATATTTCTTTTCCCCTTTCTAGAATACTTTTTCCAGAGAAGAGTATATCACAATTTAGAATAATTAGAAATCTGCAGCATTCTGATAGAAGGTTGCAAAGCTTCCTTTTGTCTTTTTACTCTCATAGGTACAGCTGTCAGCGTGCTTGTAGAGTTCTTCAAAGGAGTAGTTATCATCAGGCTGATAGAACGCCACACCTACACTGACATTTACTATCATTCCGGACAACTCCGGCACATTCATGCTTTCGATAGAAGAAATAAGTCTTTTAACAACAGGCTTTCCTGCCTCCATGCTGTAAATGCCTGGTGTGAACGCTGCAAATTCGTCTCCGCCAAGGCGCAGGATAATGTCATTTTCCCTGAAGGTTTTGCGGACTGCGGCTCCTATCGCAACAAGGACCTTGTCGCCCACGTTGTGTCCGAAATTATCGTTTATGCTCTTGAAGCGGTCAACATCAAAAAGTACAAACATTCCGCCTTCACCGCCCTTAAGAGCATCCCTTATCTTGCTTTCGCCGCTGCCACGGTTGTTCAGCATGGTGAGCTGATCCGTCTCTGCCAGATACTTAAGCTCATCTCGCGAGCGCCTCTCAGTATCTATATTCTCGACAGCCCAGATCACAGACTTAATTGATCCGTCGCTGTTCCTTTCTGCAACGATGAATCTTCCACGATTCCACTTGTGATCAATGTTCAAAAACTCGATACTTATGGTGTTTTGCTGTCCCATTCGCTCATTCAGGTTATCAAGCTTTAGAAATTCTATTAATTCCTTTTTTGACCTGTCATCGCTTACATGTGAGGCAACTGTTTTCATGATCTCATCTGCCGAGCTGTAGGTTTCGTTATCAACCAGCTCTACAATCCTTGGATCCTTGCATGCAACAACTTCAAAGCTGTGAGTATCAAGATCCACTTTGTGCATGGTTACGTAGATATTGGCAATGGACTGCACATTGTCACCATAGTTCATGATCTTGACTTTTTGAGCGGTCATAAAGAACACGATTGCCAAGGTCAGGATAATACCTATGATTGCAGATATCATTACAGTCCTTGTCAGCTGATGTATCTCCTGCATCGCTGGTTCGGCGCTGTTCATAGTGATAACTGTCCAGTTATCAAATATTTTTCTTGGGCACAAAAGAAATTCATTCTCGCCCATATGTATCGTATAAACTTTTCCTCCGCTCTTGCGAAGGCCTATGTAGATTTTCTTCCTGTCAGGATCCTTGGAATCTCTGTAATTTTCTCCAACCTCTTCAGGGATCGAGTGAGAGACTATATTACCTTCGTCGTCCATGATCATGACCTCATGGTCAGGATCCGCGCACGCCACATCCTCAGTCATCTGCTGCATCCTGCTGACCCAGATGTCGATGGCGATAACGCTCTCTTTATCTGAAAGGAGCTTGGCTGCTGTCACAACAAGCTTACCTGTTCTTGCGTCGATGTACGGATCAATGATAACCTTGGCGCCATCAGCTTTAACAGCTTCCTTGTACCAGACTCTCTCGGTGGGAACATAGTCTTCTCCAGGAACCCAGTTATCGCCGTCGACAAACTGACCCTTTACATAGCCATAGATTCCCTTGGTGTCTCCGGAAGCTATAGAACTAAGGGTAAGTGTCTTTCGCTCAAGATATTTCTGGACCTGATCAACAGAATCCCCCTGCCTTAGCATGTCATCAACAGCTTCGCAGGCAGTATCCACTATCATGGTCACCTGTCCGATGTAATCCTTGAAATCTTCAGCCACATCATAAGCTTCTATAGTAGTCTTGTCCTCGACGATGGTCATAGCCATGTCATACTCAGTCCTAAACACAACTAATGTGACCAGAAGGAAAAATAATGGCCATAAGATAAAAGGTATAACTCCCAAAAAGCCAAGGCGCTTTAAGAGTTTTTTAAATCCAATAATCTTGTTCCTCATTAGCATTCACCGCATTAAATCATCTAACCATTCATCCAAGTCCTGTATCCAGAGCCATCATCAATATGAAGCCCAGGGCAAAAGAGATTGTTCCGATATTGGAGTGCTCACCCTCTGACATCTCTGGGATAAGCTCCTCTACTACAACATAGATCATGGCTCCGGCCGCGAAGCTTAAAAGATATGGCATAGTGGGGATCAGAAGTGAAGCTGCTGCAATTACAAGCAGCGATCCAATAGGTTCTACAATTCCGGAAAGCACGCCATAAAGGAACGTCTTACCCTTAGGAACCCCCTCTCCAAGAAGAGGCATTGACACAATGGCTCCCTCCGGGAAGTTCTGGATTGCTATACCGATAGCAAGAGCCAGCGCACCAGATAATGAAATTGTCTCATTTCCATAGAGCCACCCTGCACAAACAATACCAACTGCCATTCCCTCCGGCAGATTGTGCAGCGTCACTGCAAGTACTAGCTTTGTAGTTCTCTTAAGCCCGCTCTTTGGGCCCTCCTCACTGCTGTCAAGGTGCATGTGCGGAGTTACCAGATCCAGTACAAGCAAAAACAGCATTCCTATGCCAAAGCCTATGGACACCGGAATAAAGCCAAGCTTACCCATATCCGTCGTCATATCAAGAGCAGGTATCAGCAGGCTAAAGAATGAAGCAGCCACCATGACTCCTGAAGCAAATCCCGTTAAAGCTCTCTGAGTCTTTTCTCCTATGGCATTCTTAAAAAAGAAAACTGTAGCCGCCCCAAGTGTCGTTCCCAGGAACGGTATGACAATAATATTCCACATAAACTACCTCCTTAATATGCCAGGCCATCTGCCTCTATACATCGAGCACTATGGTTACGGGTCCATCATTGACTGAAGCCACCTTCATATCTGCTCCGAATACTCCTGTCCCAACTTCAAATCCTCTGTTTCTGCACTCCTCTACCACCAGCTCATATAGCGGCTTCGAAATCTCAGGCCTTGCAGCATCAGTAAATCCCGGTCTTCTTGAACTGCAGTCAGCGTAAAGAGTAAACTGGCTCACTATAAGGAGCTTAGCCCCAGCATCCTTGGGATTTATGTTCATTTTTCCGTTTTCATCTTCAAATACTCTAAGGCCGCAGATCTTGTCAGCGATCTTTACAGCCTGCTCTTTTGTGTCATCCTTGTGTACCCCTAACAGCACAAGGAATCCCTTATCTATTGATGATATTTCTTTTCCGTCTATGGTCACAGATGCGTTTAGCACCCTTGTTATTACTGCTCTCATGTCGTAATCTCCATAGTTTTGTCTTTAGTATTTCAGTCTTTTTTTAGTGCGTCTGTAATGATGTCGCAGTGATCGAAGGCCAGATCCTCAAGTGACAGAACGATTTCATCTGCAGCAAAAGAAATTTTTCCGCCCTCTTCTTTTATAGTGAACCACTTGGCGTCTGCTGCATCATCTGCTGCAATGGGCTTTACCTCATCCGGATTAACTAGTGCTTTAAATGCTGCAGTAATAGTCCAGCCTCTTGGATCTCTTCCGGGCTTGCTGTAGACTCCCACAAGAGTCAGGTCGTTTGCCGGCATTTTGATGCAGGTCTCCTCTTCCAGTTCCCTGGCAGCGCTCTCCTCTATCCTCTCGCCCTCTTCTGAAAATCCTCCAGGCAGTGCCCACTTTCCAAGACAGGGGTGATTCCCCCTTCGGATAAGGAGGATTTTCTTTTCTGCCTCCCTTGTAATGATGCAGATATCTGCTGTAACTGCAGGTTTCTTCCACGCATCTGAGTTATAGCTTTTTAGAAATTCAGCCTCAGTCAGGCCGTTCTTGTCACGAATTGGTTCCATGTAAGTCTCCTTTATATTGTTAAGTTTCAAAAGAGCTTATCGTTAGCTCTTTTACCGTAGGATCTCGTCAATGGTAGACACAGTACTGAAGCTTCCGGCGTTGGTGGAGATGATCTCCTTCATGAGCGGAAGTTCAAAGTAACTGATATAGCATATCAAAGTGTTATTCTCACCAGCAATGGCTCCTCTTGAATCCATTATAGTGCAGGTCTTGTTGAGTTTCTGTTTGATGTCTGCAATGATCTTGTCCGGATCCTGGGTAATGATAGTGATCTGCTTGATGGATTCGAAGTGGTCAGTGTAGTGATCGATGACCATGGTGGCAACAAAGTATACTAACAGGCTAAGAAGCGCCGCTGTTGCATCTATAACTGCAAAGACCGTGATGTAAACCATCATGTTAAACACCAGAAGAACCGGTGTCATACTGTAGTTGCGACCGGTTTTATCCGACAGCTTTTTTACCACAATATTGGCAAGGATTTCTGATCCATCAATGCATCCGCCATTTCTAAGGATCAGTGAAAGCCCCGCTCCCAGTATCGCTCCTCCAAAGGCCACTGCCAGGAAATGCTCAGTATTTACTTCAAATGGGATATTTTCAAAAAAGTCCAGCCCCAGCATATAGAATACCGATCCTAAGGCAGCCTTAATGGTAAACTGCCTTCCAAGGAAAAGATATCCCGCAATTATGAATGGTAAAAATACGACCAAAACACATAGCGGCAAGTTAAAGCCTGTCACCTTGCTGATGATGATGGCAACGCCCGCCGTTCCATAGTCTATGGCGTCGTTTGGAAGGAGTATCAAAGCTACCGAGAAGCTCGCCATTATTGCTCCTAAGATTATCAGTATGTAGGACAGAATTCCTTGTTTTTTCTTCATTGTATCCTCTTTTCTCGTAATATTTTGCTTTAGCAAGATTTCTCGATTGTTTAATACACTTTTTAGAATATATAGTGTATATTGTAATCATAAGATACTAGATGTTGTGGTAATAGTTCATGGTGTACAAGGAGGTGCCATATGAACATTGATGCGATGACAACTAACAGAGACATGAGATTCTACGTCGAAGCAGCCATGGCCATGACAAATAATACCAGTCCCGAGGATCCGCCATCTGCAATAATCAGTTCTATCTCGTTTTCATCAATGCTTGAAAACGCCATTAAGATGGAACTACTTAAGGATCACTAAAATACATATTATTATTGTACAACAAAAAAGACACTTCTTAGAACTTCTTCTAAAAAGTGTCTTAATAGTTTGTATTAATACTGATTACTCAGCTACGTAAGGCATAAGTGCCAGATGACGAGCTCTCTTGATTGCAGATGTAAGCTCTCTCTGGTGCTTAGCGCAGTTGCCTGTAATTCTTCTAGGAAGGATCTTGCCGCTCTCTGAAACGAACTTCTTGAGCTTAGCTGTATCCTTGTAATCAATTACATTGTCCTTGCCACAGAATACACAAACCTTTTTTCTTCTGTGCATTCCACCTTTTCTCCTTACAGGAGCATCGGATCTATCAGACTTTGTGAAAGCCATTGCTAATTCCTCCTTATCAATTAAAAGGCAGCTCCTCTTCAATTCCGTCAGGAATATTCATGAAGCCATCGCCTGCTGCAGTGGGTGCAGGATTACTAGCAGGAGCACTAGCATTGTTGCTGTAGTTGTCGCCGTAGCTACCACCGTTTGATGATGAGTTCTTGCTCTCAGCGAACTCCTGATCTTCTACAACCACTTCTGTTGTGTAGACCTTGACGCCATCCTTGTTGGTGTAGGAACCAGTCTGGATCCTGCCACTGATGATCATCTTTGTACCCTTCTTTAAGTATTTCTCAGCAAACTCTCCAGACTTACCAAATGCTACGCAGCTGATGAAATCTGCTGTCTGCTCACCGTCGCCAGTGTTGCGGCCACGTCTACGGTCAACTGCAAGAGTGTATCTTGCGATTGCCATTGGCTCACCGCCCTGTGAATATCTTACCTCTGGGTCTTTTGTTAAACGTCCACATAAAATTACTTTGTTCATTTTTCGTCCTCTTCTATTTAAGCCTCGTTCTTAACGCATAAATATCTGATGACACCATCCATGATTCTCATACGAGCTTCGATCTCAGCAGGAGCTGTAGGCTCGCCGTCGAACTGGACGAAATAGTAGAAGCCTTCTGTCATTTTCTCGATCTCATAAGCGAGCTTCTTCTTGCCCCACTCATCGACATTGGTTACCTGACCACCGTGTTTCTCGATAGTTCTCTTAACCTTCTCGATGACAGCGGTTCTTGCGTCGTCTTCGATCTTTGCACTAACAACAACGGCTAATTCGTATTTGTTCATGCTATTGTTACCTCCTTTTGGTCTCTGGCTACTTGTATCAGTCAAGTAGCAAGGAATTTATCACAGAATGGTATATTACCATACTTCCAGAAGAAACGCAAGCATTTTACACCGTTTTCTTAAAGTTCTATTCCCTGTAACTGTGCCAGTCCAGCAAACAACTCACCAATCTTTCTGTTAATGACAAGTGTATTCTCTGCCTGTCTGACGTCTATCCTGTCTCTGTTGATAATGACAAGATTCTTGCCTCTGAAATAATTAACAAAAGAAGCTGCAGGATATACGGTAAGTGATGTTCCGCCAATGATCAGCATATCTGCCCTGGCAATTGAATCAATGGCTCCTGAAACCTGATCCTCTGGAAGTCCTTCCTCATAGAGAGTGATATCAGGTCTTACTACACCACCGCAACTGCATCTTGGGATTGGCTCCTTAGATTCAAAAATGTAATCAGAAGGGAACTCTTTTCCGCAGCTCATGCAGTAGTTCCGAAGGGCACTTCCGTGGATCTCATAAACCACCTTACTTCCGGCCTTCTGATGAAGTCCATCGATGTTCTGAGTGACGATAGCCTTGAGCTTGCCCATCTCTTCAAGCCTGGCCAGATACTTATGTGCATTATTGGGCTCTATGTTTCTGGTGTCCATCTTCTGTCTGTGGAACTCATAGTAAACCTTGGGCTCATATACAAGACAGCTATGGCTTAAAAGATACTCAGGCTGATACATATCAAATCTGACATCGTGCTGATTGTACAGACCGTCTTTGCTCCTGAAATCCGGAATACCACTCTCAGTGGATACTCCAGCGCCGCCAAAGAAAACTACATTATCTGATGCATCAATAAGCTCTTTTAATCTCTCTACATCACTCATACTGCCGCCCTCCAAGACTTATACTATTAGAAACCTGCCTTCTTAAGTAGATCTGCAAGAGAAGTTGTTGCCTCTCCCTCGCTCTCAAACTCAATCTTCTCCTCTGTTATCTCAGTTGCTGCAATCTCTTCAAGTGCCTTCATGCTGAGGCTAAGCTTGCCATCTTTGATGGCTGTTACCTTAACCTTTACCTTCTGTCCTACCTTAAGAACAGCTGAAGGATGTGCAATTCTCTGATTGCAGATCTGTGAGATGTGTACCAGACCTGACAGTCCGTTTCCAAGGTTAATGAAAGCTCCATAGTTCTGAAGACTCTCAACAACACCCTCTGTAACAAGGCCAACCTCGACATTGGATACCATCTCAGCTCTCTTGGCATCAGCCTGCTCCTTGAGGTATTCTCTCGCTGAAAGAACCAGTTTGTTGTCCTCTGGGTTTACTGTTATTACCTTAACCTTTAGGGTCTTACCAACAAACTCAGGGATCTGGTCCTCTTCCACATAATTAAGATCAAGCTTTGATGCTGGAATGAAACCTCTGATACCTTCAAGGAATGCTACTGCACCTGCCTTGACTGCCTCAGAAACCTTAACATCCACGTACTCGCCTGATTCAAGATATTCCTTTAATTTATCCCAAGCCAGAACCTGTGTGGCTTCTTTTTTGGATAAAAGAATATTTCCCCTGCCATCATCTGTGCTGACAACTGTAGCTGAGATCTCATCTCCTACAGCTATATCCCTGTGGATATTGAACTTGGGATCATTGCTAAGATCCTCTACCTTGATGATACCCTGGGTGTAATACTTAAGATCCAAAGTAACTTCTGTGTCTGACACATCAATTACTGTTCCTTCAAGAATATCCCCCTCTTTTACCTTGCGGAAAGATCTGTCGATCTCATCCTTAAAATCGTTCATTGTTTCTTCTGCCATACCTTACCTCCAAATCAAAAACTAGATAAATTATAACACAAAAAAAGCCATGAATAACTAGTATTCATGGCTTAGAGGTGACAGGCGGATTTGAACCGCCGCTCGAGGTGTTGCAGACCTGTGCCTTACCGCTTGGCTATGTCACCAAATAATGACTCCGACGAGAATCGAACTCGTGTTACCGCCGTGAAAGGGCGATGTCTTGACCGCTTGACCACGGAGCCTAAGAGTTAGCGACCGTATTCCGGTCGCTTACTCTTAGGCCCTGCTGGAATTCTTAGCGAGGTCCTGTCGAGCTTAGAATGCCAGTAGAGCCGGCATTTTAAACGACCTTATCGATCAAGTAGCTAATAAGTACTATCGCTCTGGCTGCCTCACTAGGCTCGAAAGAACCTCGCCAAGTGATCATCCAGGCTACGCACCAAACTCGAAAATACCTCGTTAGGTGCTATCGCTCCCCCTGTCGGACTCGAACCAACGACACTTCGGTTAACAGCCGAATGCTCTACCGACTGAGCTAAGGAGGATTATATCTTTTTGATGATACAACAATACCATGCTCTCGCATGGTACATTCCTTTGTACCTTCAAAACCGAACACTGAAACTATCTAATGATCCGTATTGCTAATAAGGAAGTTCTGCTCTCGTGCAGCGCACGATCCAGAACAACACTCGAACTAGACTCGATAATACCTCGTCAAGTTCTCCTAGTTTGGATAAGCCCTCGACCTATTAGTACACATCAGCTGAACACGTTACCGTGCTTACACCTTGTGCCTATCTAACCTCGTACTCTCCAAGGGGTCTTACTGAACAAGTCAGGGATATCTCATCTTGAGGGGGGCTTCACGCTTAGATGCCTTCAGCGTTTATCCCTTCCGGACGTGGCTACCCAGCCTTAT
>NZ_JAGAYD010000120.1 GCF_017940685.1 Butyrivibrio sp.
ATTAAGTTACAGATCCAGGCTGGTAAAGCAACACCAGCACCACCAGTTGGACCAGCACTTGGTCAGCATGGTGTAAACATCGTTGAATTCACAAAGCAGTTCAACGCACAGACAGCAGATAAGGGTGACGTTATCATCCCTGTTGTTATCACAGTTTATGCAGACAGAAGTTTCACATTCATCACAAAGACTCCACCTGCAGCAGTTCTTCTTAAGAAGGCAGCTAAGATCCAGAAGGGTTCAGGAGTTCCTAACAAGACAAAGGTTGCAACAGTTTCTAAGGAAGACATTAGAAAGATTGCAGAGACCAAGATGCCTGACCTTAATGCAGTTGACATTGAGGGTGCTATGAGCATGATCGCTGGAACAGCACGTAGCATGGGAATCGTAGTAGAAGACTGATGGAGGATGAGAGATGAAACACGGAAAGAAATATGTAGAAGCTGCTAAGCTTATCGATAAGACTCAGCAGTATGAAGCTGCAGAAGCTATTTCTCTTGTTAAGAAGTCAGCTACTGCAAAGTTTGATGAGACAGTAGAAGCTCACATCAGAACAGGATGTGATTCCCGTCACGCTGATCAGCAGATCAGAGGCGCTGTAGTTCTTCCTAACGGAACAGGTAAGGAAGTTAAGGTTCTTGTTTTTGCTAAGGGAACAAAGCTTGATGAGGCTCAGGCAGCAGGCGCAGATCATGTTGGTGGCGAGGAGCTTATTCCTAAGATTCAGAATGATGGATGGCTTGATTTTGACGTTGTAGTTGCAACACCTGACATGATGGGCGTTGTAGGACGTCTTGGTAAGGTACTTGGACCTAAGGGTCTTATGCCAAACCCTAAGGCTGGTACAGTAACAATGGATGTAGCTAAGGCTATCGCTGATATCAAGGCTGGTAAGATCGAGTACAGACTTGACAAGGCTAACATCATCCACGTTCCAGTTGGAAAGGCATCTTTCACAGAGGAGCAGCTTGAGCAGAACTTCAACGCTCTTATGGATGCTATCACAAAGGCTAGACCTTCATCAGTTAAGGGACAGTACTTAAAGAGCATCACACTTGCTACAACAATGGGACCTGGTGTCAAGGTTGTTGCTAACAAGTACTAATGCTCGCGTAAGCACGAGGAATGTGGACATGCTTGCATGTCCATATGACGACGCTCGCGGGATCGCATCCGAAGGGTGCGATATATAAATTTGTGAACTTGAGGCGGATCACTTCGGTGGTCCGCTTTTCTTGTGTCTTGAAACTGGAAAGGTACAATATGTTGTGTTATACTTATAGCCATGAGGAAAAAAGGTTATTATGATCAGGACCACTGGACTGATAATATCAGTATAAAGAAACTTATGCAGAAGCCACAGACAGTGGCTTTTCTGATGACTTTTGCTATTGTGCTGGCGATAGGTATCCCAGCTCTTTTTATTGTGAAGAGTTTTAAACACTCTGGAAGCAGCCAGCAATCTCTTTTCGCAAGTAAGTGGGAAGTGATCCCAGAGGCTGGTATTGCCATGAATGCAGCAGTTACAGACGAGGAGTCTGCCCACAAGGCTGCAGTCATATTTGAGGGTGATGAGGATTACACCCATGTGATCGGAGCAGGAGATGAGGATACAGTCACCATTGGATTTGCGGGTGATATTCTTTTTGATACAGGCTATGCTGTTGGGGATGCATTCAGGAGAGCGGGCAACACAGCAGAGGGAGTTGTTGGACAGAGCCTTCTTGAAAAGATGAGGGGCGTAGATATAATGATGGTCAACAATGAATTCCCTTATTCCAATGGGGGAACTCCCACAGAGGGAAAGACCTACACCTTCAGAGCAGCGCCTGAGAGCGCATCTATACTTAATACCATGGGTGTTGATATAGTGGGACTTGCCAACAATCACGCTTACGACTACGGCCAGCAGGCTTTTCTTGATACAATGGCGGCTCTTGACAGTGCCGGTGTTGACTATGTCGGTGGAGGAGCTACTATTGAACAGGCTTCTCACCCAGTTTACTATATAACAGACAATGGGATGAAGATTGCCATCATCTGTGCAACGCAGATAGAGAGACTTGATAATCCGGATACAAAAGGTGCAACAGAAACTTCTCCTGGAGTATTCAGGTGCCTGAATGACTCTCTTCTACTTGAAAAGGTAAGAGAAGCCAGAGAGAGAAATGCTTATGTGGTGGTATTTATCCACTGGGGAACAGAGAGCACTACTGAGATAGATTACCTTCAGCGTGATCAGGCAAAAGAGATCGCCGACGCCGGAGCAAATCTTATAATAGGTTCACATCCGCACGTTCTTCAGAAAATCGATTATGTTGATGGGGTGCCAGTGGTTTACAGTCTTGGCAACTTCATTTTCAATTCCAAAAGTCTTGATACAGGAATGGTCATAACAACACTTCATAAGGATGGAACTGTAAATCTTCAGTTTGTTCCGGCTCTACAAAGCGGCTGCACAGTTACGGAAGCAGCCGGGTCTGAATATTCAAGGATCCTTAATGAAATGGCGGCTATGTCTCCTGGTGTGAACATAGATGGAAATGGCTACATCAGTTCCAAATAAAAAAGTGCTTGACAATAGATAGTCTATGTGTTAACTTATACAAGGTCGTTAGAAAGATGCCATGCCGAAGACAGCAGGTGTTCCGCAAGGAACGTAATGAGAGATCGCCTGCCGAGGAAAAGTTTGAAATAGACTTTTATGCCTCTCGATGTCTTCGAGAGGCTTTTTTTCGGCGGTATAATTCTATAAGGAGGTAAAAAGATGGCAAAGGTTGAACTTAAGAAACCTGTAGTAGAAGAGATCTCAGCAAAGATCAAAGATGCTCAGGCGCTCGTACTTGTAGATCACCGCGGACTTACTGTTGCGCAGGATACAGAGCTTCGTAAGAAGCTTCGTGAAGAAGGCGTAACATACAAGGTGTACAAGAACACAATGATGAACTTCGCTTTCCAGGGAACTGACTTCGAGCAGCTCAAGGATCTCTTAAATGGTCCTTCAGCAATGGCTGTTTCAGAGACAGATCCTGCAGCACCAGCTCGTGTACTTTATGAGTTTGCTAAGAAGGCTAAGGCTCTTGAGATTAAGGGTGGTGTAATCGAGGGTAAGTTCTACGATGCAGCTGCAATGGCTGAGATCGCAACTATCCCTGCAAAAGAAGTTCTTCTTTCAAGATTGCTTGGTTCTATGCAGTCACCTATCGCAAACTTCGCTCGCGTTATCAATCAGATCGCAGAGAAAGGTGGCGAGGCTGCTCCTGCAGAGGAAGCAGCACCTGCACCAGCTGAAGAAGCAGCTCCAGCTGAGACAGCAGAAGCACCTGCAGCAGAGTAATTTACTCTTTGCAGTAAACTAACATTTATTTATTGAAAATTACTAATTATATGGAGGAAAATATAATGGCAAAGTTAACAACAGCAGAATTTATCGATGCTATCAAAGAGCTTACAGTACTCGAGCTTAACGATCTTGTAAAGGCTTGCGAGGAAGAGTTTGGCGTATCTGCAGCAGCAGGCGTTGTAGTTGCAGGTCCTGCAGCAGGCGGCGCAGCAGCTGGTGAAGAGAAGACTGAGTTCAACGTAGAGCTTACAGAGGTTGGTCCTAACAAGGTTAAGGTTATCAAGGTTGTTCGTGAGCTTACAGGTCTTGGACTTAAGGAAGCAAAGGATCTCGTTGATGGAGCTCCTAAGATGGTTAAGGAGAACGCAGCTAAGGCTGAGGCTGATGATATCAAGGCTAAGCTTGAGGCTGAGGGTGCTAAGGTTACTCTTAAATAATATTTTGCTTAACGAGGCCGGACATGCGATTGCATGCCCGGTCTTTTGTTTTGTAAAAAACTTCTTGACAGTGCTTTTTCTTGGTCGTATAATGGACAATGCACTATTGTGGTGCAGTGGGACTTTTTGCGCACTTTTTTAGTGTGCTTTGTTTTGGTCCTCACTAATCCACTAAAAAATATAAAGAACGGGGTGAAATGTCAATGGAAAAAAACAGATTACATCCTACCGGCTCTGGTAAGAATCTTCGTATGAGTTTCCAGCGCCAGAAGGAAGTCCTGGAGATGCCTAACCTGATTGAAGTTCAGAAGAACTCATATCAGTGGTTTCTTGACGAAGGCTTGAAGGAAGTCTTCGATGATATCTCTCCAATTGAGGACTATAGCGGCAAGCTCAGTCTGGAATTTGTTGATTTCAAGCTTTGTGAGGATGAGATTGACAAGAACAAGAACACTATTGAGAAGTGTAAAGAGAGAGATGCTACATTCGCAGCTCCATTGAAGGTAAAAGTTCGTCTTCACAACAAGGAGAAGGATGAGATCACAGAGCATGAGATTTTCATGGGCGATCTTCCTCTTATGACAGCTACCGGAACTTTCGTTATCAATGGCGCAGAACGTGTAATTGTCAGCCAGCTCGTACGTTCCCCCGGTATCTATTACGATATAACCTATGACAAGATCGGTAAAGAACTCATGGCTTGTACTGTTATTCCTAACAGAGGTGCATGGCTTGAGTATGAAACCGATCCTAATGACGTATTCTACGCAAGAGTAGACAGAACAAGGAAGGTACCTGTTACTGTCCTTATTAGAGCGCTCGGAATTGGAACCAATGAAGAGATCCTTGAGCTCTTTGGCGATGAGCCTAAGATCCAGGGAAGCTTTTCTAAGGATTCTTCTACTGATTATCAGAGCGGTCTTCTTGAGCTGTACAGAAAGATCCGTCCTGGTGAGCCTCTTTCTGTAGAAAGTGCTGAGAGCCTTATCACAGCTATGTTCTTTGACCCTAGAAGATATGATCTTGCCAAGGTAGGTAGATATAAATTTAATAAGAAACTTCATTTCAAGAATCGTATCAGCGGACATGTTCTTGCTGAGGACGTTGTTGATGAGACAACTGGCGAGATGATCGCAGCTGCAGGTACTAAGGTTGACAGAGCACTTGCAACAGAGATCCAGGACAGTGCTATTCCTTATGTAATCCTTCAGGAAGAGGAGCGCAACGTCAAGGTTCTTTCTAATATGATGGTTGATATCACACACTTTATCGAGTGTGATCCAGCTGAACTTGGAATTACTGAGAACGTTTATTATCCAGTTCTTAAAGAAATCTTAGAGGAGTACACAGCTAAGAACGATCCTGAGGGTCTTGCAGAGACACTCAAGAAGAGAGTTCATGAGCTTATTCCTAAGCATATAACCAAGGAAGATATCATTGCTTCTATTAACTACAATATCCATCTTGAGTATGGTATTGGTAATGATGATGATATCGATCACCTTGGAAACAGACGTATCCGCTGCGTTGGTGAGCTTTTACAGAACCAGTACCGCATCGGCCTTTCAAGACTTGAGAGAGTAGTTCGTGAGAGAATGACAACTCACGATACAGAGGAAGTTTCTCCTCAGACTCTTATCAATATCAAGCCTGTACAGGCAGCAGTTAAGGAGTTCTTCGGTTCATCACAGCTTTCACAGTTCATGGATCAGAACAACCCTCTTGGCGAGCTTACACACAAGAGACGTCTTTCAGCACTTGGTCCTGGCGGTCTTTCAAGAGACAGAGCCGGATTCGAGGTTCGAGACGTTCACTATACACACTATGGACGTATGTGTCCTATCGAGACACCTGAAGGTCCTAACATCGGTCTTATCAACTCCCTTGCAAGCTATGCAAGAGTTAATGACTATGGATTTATTGAGGCACCTTACCGTAAGGTAGACAGAACTGATCCTGAGAACCCAAGGGTTACAGATGAGGTTGAGTACCTTACAGCTGATGAAGAAGATAACTATCATGTAGCTCAGGCTAACACACCTCTTGATGAAGAGGGACACTTCAAGAGGAAGAACGCTTCTGGAAGATACAAGGATGAGACATCTGAGTATCCTAAGACAATGTTCGAGTACATGGACGTATCTCCTCGTATGGTATTCTCAGTTGCTACAGCACTTATTCCATTCCTTGAGAACGACGATGCTAACCGTGCGCTGATGGGATCAAACATGCAGCGTCAGGCAGTACCTCTTTTAACTACTGAGGCTCCAGCCGTTGGAACAGGTATGGAGAGAAAGGCAGCTGTTGACTCTGGTGTATGTGTTGTTGCAAGAAAAGCAGGAACTATCGATTTCGTAGATAGTAAGCTTATACAGATGACATATGATGACGGTGAGAAGGAAGAGTATCACCTTATCAAGTTCCAGAGATCTAACCAGAGTAACTGCTACAACCAGAGACCAATCGTATTTAAGGGCGACCACGTAGAGGCTGGACAGGTTATTGCAGACGGTCCTTCAACTTCACAGGGTGAGCTTGGCCTTGGTAAGAACCCTCTCATCGGATTCATGACTTGGGAAGGTTACAACTACGAGGACGCTGTTCTCCTTTCAGAGAGACTTGTTCGTGATGATGTATTTACATCTGTACATATTGAAGAGTACGAGGCAGAGGCTAGAGAGACCAAGCTCGGACCGGAAGAGATCACTCGTGATGTTCCTGGTGTCGGCGATGATGCTCTTAAGGATCTTGACGATCGCGGAATCATCCGTATCGGTGCAGAGGTTCGTGCTGGTGATATCCTTGTAGGTAAGGTTACACCTAAGGGTGAGACAGAGCTTACGGCAGAGGAGAGACTCCTTCGTGCAATCTTCGGTGAGAAGGCAAGAGAAGTTAGAGATACATCTCTTAAGGTTCCTCACGGTGAGTACGGTATCGTAGTTGATGCCAAGGTATTCACAAGAGAAAATGGCGACGAGCTTTCACCTGGTGTTAATCAGGCAGTTCGCATCTATATCGCTCAGAAGAGAAAGATTTCTGTTGGTGATAAGATGGCTGGTCGTCATGGTAACAAGGGTGTCGTTTCAAGAGTACTTCCTATTGAGGATATGCCATATCTTCCTAACGGTAGACCTCTTGATATCGTACTTAATCCATTGGGCGTACCTTCACGTATGAACATTGGTCAGGTCCTTGAGATCCACCTTTCACTTGCTGCTAAGGCCCTGGGATTCAATATTGCAACTCCTATCTTTGACGGAGCTAACGAGATTGATATTCAGGATACTCTTGAGCTTGCCAATGATTATGTTAATACTTCATGGGAAGAGTTCGAGGCTAAGTATAAAGACCTCGTTCATCCTGAAATAATGACATACCTCTATGAGAACAGAGATCACAGAGAGCTCTGGAAGGGTGTACCTATCCATGCAGATGGTAAGGTTCAGCTCCGTGACGGTAGAACAGGTCAGAAGTTTGACTCACCTACAACAATCGGACACATGCATTACCTCAAGCTCCACCACCTGGTTGACGATAAGATCCATGCTCGTTCAACTGGTCCTTACTCACTTGTAACTCAGCAGCCACTTGGTGGTAAAGCTCAGTTCGGTGGACAGCGTTTTGGTGAGATGGAGGTTTGGGCACTGGAAGCTTACGGTGCAGCCTATACACTTCAGGAGATTCTTACTGTTAAGTCCGACGATGTTATCGGACGTGTTAAGACTTACGAAGCAATTATCAAGGGTGACAACATTCCTGATCCTGGCGTTCCAGAATCATTCAAGGTTCTTCTTAAGGAGCTCCAGTCACTTGGTCTTGATATCAAGGTACTTCGTGAGGACAACACTGAAGTAGAGATTATGGAAAGCGTTGATTATACAGATTCTGATTATCGTTATGAGATCGAAGGCGATACTCAGGGACGTGATTACAAATCAGAGGGATTTGAGGCTAACGGATATACACAGCAGAGCTTTAATGAAGAAGGCGAGCTTGAAAACGTAGCATCAGATGAAGATTATGCCGATGATTTTGATGATTCAGAAGGGTCATTCGACGAAGAGTAATTGTTAACTGTTAATTGACGACTAAACATAGAAAAGAGGTTACGGATGTCTGATTCAACAATGAATAAAGCAATAAATGAAGCTTCAAGTGGAAGAGTTTCACAGCAGCAGACTTATCAGCCAATGACATTTGATTCAATCAAGATCGGACTTGCATCTCCAGAGAAGATCAGAAGCTGGGCTCACAAGGTAGATGATGAGAACAGAGGTGAGGTTACCAAGCCTGAGACCATCAACTACAGAACCCTTAAGCCTGAAAAGGATGGTCTTTTCTGCGAAAGGATCTTTGGACCTACTAAGGACTGGGAGTGTCACTGCGGTAAATACAAGAAGATTAGATATAAGGGAGTTGTCTGCGACAGATGCGGAGTTGAGATCACAAAATCCAGCGTTCGTCGTGAGAGAATGGGCTATATCGAGCTTGCAGCTCCTGTTTCACACATTTGGTATTTCAAAGGTATACCTAGCAGAATGGGTCTTATCCTTGACCTTTCTCCTCGTGTACTTGAGAAGGTTCTCTATTTTGCATCTTATATAGTACTTGATCCAGGTGAGACAACCCTTGAGTACAAGCAGGTTCTCTCTGAGAAAGAGTATCAGGATGCCAGAGAAGAGTTCGGCGGAAAGTTCCGTGCAGGAATGGGCGCTGAGTCTATCAAAGAACTTCTCCAGGCTATTGATCTTGAGAAGGAATATGCAGAGCTTAAGGAAGGCCTTGATACATCAAGTGGCCAGAAGAGAGCAAGGATCATCAAGAGACTTGAGGTTGTTGAGGCATTTAGAGAGTCTGGCAACGATCCAGCATGGATGATCATGGATTGCATTCCTGTAATCCCACCAGATCTTCGTCCTATGGTTCAGCTTGATGGTGGACGTTTTGCTACATCAGATTTAAATGATCTTTACAGAAGGATCATCAACAGAAATAACAGACTTAAGAGACTTCTTGATCTTGGTGCGCCTGATATCATCGTTCGCAACGAGAAGAGAATGCTTCAGGAAGCTGTTGATGCTCTTATCGATAACGGTAGAAGAGGAAGACCTGTAACAGGACCTGGTAACAGAGCCCTTAAGTCTCTTTCAGACATGCTTAAAGGTAAGTCTGGACGTTTCAGACAGAACCTTCTTGGTAAGCGTGTTGACTATTCAGGACGTTCCGTTATCGTAGTAGGACCAGAGCTTAAGATTTATCAGTGTGGACTTCCTAAGGAAATGGCTATCGAGCTGTTCAAGCCTTTCGTTATGAAGGAGCTTGTATCAAGAGGAATTTCACAGAATATAAAGAATGCCAAGAAGCTTGTTGAGCGTCTCGATGAGCAGGTTTGGGATGTACTTGAGGATGTAATCAAAGAGCATCCAGTTATGCTTAACCGTGCTCCCACACTTCACAGACTTGGTATCCAGGCATTTGAGCCAATCCTTGTAGAAGGTAAAGCGATAAAGCTCCATCCTCTTGCATGTACACCTTTCAACGCCGACTTCGATGGTGACCAGATGGCTGTTCACCTTCCACTGTCAGTTGAGGCTCAGGCTGAGTGCAGATTCCTTATGCTCTCACCTAATAACCTTCTTAAGCCTTCAGATGGAGGCCCTGTAAACGTTCCTACACAGGATATGGTACTTGGTATCTACTACCTTACACAGGAAAGACCTGGTGCCATGGGCGAAGGAAAGTGCTTCAAGAGCGTTGACGAGGCAATTCTTGCTTACGAGAATGGTTATATCACTCTCCAGACAAGAGTTAAGATCAGAATGGAAAAGAAGAACGCTGAGGGCGAAGTTGTTTCCGGACTTGTAGAGTCTACCCTTGGAAGATTCCTCTTTAACGAGATCATTCCTCAGGATCTTGGATATGTTGACAGAACTGATCCTGAGAACTTCTTAAAACTTGAAGTTGACTTCATGGTTGGTAAGAAGCAGCTTAAGCAGATCGTTACAAAGATGATCAATACACATGGTACTTTCGCTACAGCAGAAGTACTTGATGATATTAAGGCTACAGGTTATCACTACTCAACTCGTGCAGCCATGACAGTTTCAATCGCTGACATGACAGTGCCTGCGTCAAAGCAGATGCTCCTTGACGAAGCACAGGCTACAGTTGATGCTATCGCAGCTAACTACCGCCGTGGTCTTATTACAGATGAAGAGCGTTACAGCGAAGTTGTTAACACTTGGATGGATACAGATAAAAAGCTTACAGAAGAGCTGCTTGCTGGTCTTGATAAGTACAACAACATCTACATGATGGCTGACTCTGGTGCCCGTGGATCTAACCAGCAGATTAAACAGCTGGCTGGTATGCGTGGACTTATGGCTGATACAACAGGACGTACAATCGAACTTCCTATCAAGTCAAACTTCCGTGAAGGTCTTGACGTTCTGGAGTACTTCATGTCAGCTCATGGTGCTCGTAAGGGACTTTCTGATACAGCGCTCCGTACAGCGGACTCTGGTTACCTTACACGACGAATGGTCGATGTATCACAGGAACTTATCATCCGCGAGGTTGACTGCTGTGCAGGTAAGGAAGTTATTCCTGGAATGACTGTTAAGGCATTTAAGGATGGAAAAGAAACCATCGAGCCACTTTCAGACAGAATCACAGGAAGATATGCTTGTGAGACCATCAAGGATAAGGACGGCAATGTGATCGTTAAGAAGAATCACATGATCACTCCTTCAAGAGCAGCTAAGATTCTTTCAGTTGGTGTTAACAGCAAGGGCGGTCCTGTAGAGGCAGTTAAGATCAGAACAATCCTTACATGCCGTTCACACAACGGAATCTGCGCTAAGTGCTACGGCGCTAACATGGCAACAGGTGAGGCTGTTCAGGTAGGTGAGGCAGTAGGTATCATCGCAGCTCAGTCAATCGGTGAGCCTGGTACACAGCTTACTATGAGAACATTCCACACTGGTGGTGTTGCCGGTGGAGATATCACACAGGGTCTTCCTCGTGTAGAGGAGCTTTTCGAGGCTAGAAAGCCTAAGGGACTTGCAATCATCTCAGAGCTTGAAGGCCATGTAGAGATCAGAGATACTAAGAAGAAGCGTGAAGTTGTAGTTACTAATGAGGAGACAGGCGAGTCTAAGGCTTACCTTATTCCTTACGGATCACGTATCAAGGTATTAGATGATACAAACATCGAAGCAGGTGATGAGCTTACAGAAGGTTCTGTAAATCCTCATGATCTTCTCAAGATCAAGGGAATCCGTGCAGTTCAGGATTATCTCCTTAGAGAAGTTCAGAGAGTATATCGTCTCCAGGGTGTTGATATCTGTGATAAGCATATCGAGGTCATTGTACGTCAGATGCTTAAGAAGGTAAGGGTAGACGAAAGTGGTGACACTGAGTTCCTTCCTGGAACACTTGTTGATGTACTTGACTTTGAGGATAGCAATGAGGCTCTTATCTCAGAGGGCAAGAAGCCTGCAGAAGGCAAGCAGGTAATCCTTGGTATCACTAAGGCTGCTCTTGCAACTAACTCATTCCTTTCAGCTGCTTCATTCCAGGAGACCACTAAGGTTCTTACTGATGCAGCCATCAAGGGTAAGGTTGATCCATTGATTGGTCTTAAAGAGAACGTTATCATTGGTAAGCTGATTCCTGCTGGAACAGGTATGAAGAGATACAGAAGCACAGCTCTTAACACAGACGCTAACTTCAAAGATCCTGAGAAGCTCATTCTCAAAAAGAGAAGAAGAGACTTCGACGATGAGGTGGCTTCAGTTAAAGAAGACATCGATATCGAGGATGACAACGACGAGGTTGACTCTGAAGAATAAAAAGTTGTCATAAAAAATTTAGTTGACAACGAAAATAATAGTATTTATAATTCTTAATTGCGTGTATTGACAAAGGGGTAAACTATGCCCCTTTGTCTTATGCATATATCAAAATAGGAGGTAAAAAGAATGCCAACATTTAACCAGTTAGTTAGAAAGGGTCGTCAGACATCTGTTAAGAAGTCTACTGCACCTGCTCTTCAGAAGGGTTTCAACTCTCTTCACAAGAAGGCTACAGCAACAGCTTCTCCTCAGAAGCGTGGCGTGTGCACAGCTGTTAAGACAGCTACCCCTAAGAAGCCTAACTCTGCTCTGAGAAAAATCGCCAGAGTACGTCTTTCTAACGGTATTGAGGTAACCAGCTACATTCCTGGTGAGGGACACAACCTTCAGGAGCATAGCGTAGTTCTCATCCGTGGTGGAAGAGTTAAGGATCTTCCTGGTACAAGGTATCACATCATCAGAGGTACCCTTGATACAGCAGGAGTTGCCGACAGAAAACAGGCTCGTTCTAAGTATGGCGCTAAGAGACCTAAGGCTGCCAAGTAATCATTGTATCTATTAACAGATCTAATTAGATAGTGTTGGGATTCTTTTTCTATATTATTTCGTAATATAAGCAGTAAGAAAACCGCACGAACACTTAATTAGTGAGTACCTATGAATTTAGGAAATACTAAAGGAGGGAAGAACCGTGCCGCGTAAAGGACATATTGTAAAACGTGACGTATTAGCGGATCCTTTATACGATAACAAGGTTGTAACCAAGCTTGTCAACACAGTTATGCTTGATGGCAAGAAGGGCGTTGCCCAGAAGATCGTATACGGTGCATTCGCACAGGTAGAGGAGAAGGCTGGTAAGCCTGCTCTTGAAGTATTCGAGGGAGCTATGAACAACATCATGCCTGCTCTCGAAGTAAAAGCTAGACGTATTGGTGGTGCTACATACCAGGTTCCTATCGAGGTTAGACCAGATAGACGTCAGGCTCTTGCACTTCGCTGGCTTGTTAATTTCTCAAGAGCTCGTGGCGAGAAGACTATGGTAGACAGACTCGCTTCAGAGATCATGGATGCATACAACAACACTGGTGCAGCCGTTAAGAGAAAAGAAGATATGCACAAGATGGCAGAAGCAAACAAGGCGTTCTCACACTACAGATTCTAATTTCTGTTGTGAATTGACGTTGGTTTAATTATTTATAGGAGGAATTACCTTTGGCTGATAGACAATACCCATTGGAGAGAACCAGGAACATCGGTATCATGGCTCATATTGATGCTGGTAAGACTACTCTTACAGAGCGTATTCTTTACTATACCGGTGTTAACTACAAGATTGGTGAGACCTATGAAGGAACTGCAACCATGGACTGGATGGAGCAGGAGCAGGAGAGAGGTATCACAATCACATCTGCAGCTACAACTTGCCACTGGACACTTCAGGAAAACGGCAAGGCTAAGCCAGGCGCTTTAGAGCATCGTATCAATATTATTGATACACCTGGTCACGTTGACTTTACTGTTGAGGTTGAGAGATCACTTCGTGTACTTGATGGCGCTGTAGGTGTATTCAGCGCAAAAGAAGGCGTTGAGCCACAGTCTGAAAACGTTTGGCGTCAGGCTGATGGATTTAATGTTCCTCGTATGGCATTCATCAACAAGATGGATATCATCGGAGCAAACTATTTCGGAGCTGTTGAACAGATCCGTAACAGACTTAAAAAGAACGCTATCATGATCGAGATTCCTATCGGAGCTGAGGATCAGTTCCAGGGTATCATTGACCTGTTCGAGATGCAGGCTTACATCTATAATGATGATAAGGGTGAGGATGTTACTATTGGTGAGATCCCTGCTGATCTTAAGGATGATGCTGAGCTTTATCACTCAGAACTCGTTGAGAAGATCTGCGATCTTGATGAAGATCTTATGATGGAGTACCTTGAAGGTAACGAGCCTTCTGTAGATGCTCTTAAGGCTGCACTTCGTAAGGCTACTTGCGAGTGTAAAGCATTCCCTGTTTGCTGTGGTTCTGCCCACAAGAACAGAGGTATCCAGAAACTTATCGATGCTGTTATCGAGTTCATGCCTTCACCACTTGATATCCCTGCTTGTAAGGGTACAGACATGGATGGCAATGAAGTTGAGGTTGAGTCAACAGATGATGGCCCATTCGCAGCTCTTGCATTCAAGATTGTCAGCGATCCATTCGTAGGAAAGCTTGCATTCTTCCGTGTATATCGTGGTACAGCTAATTCTGGATCATATGTACTTAACAGTACAAAAGACAGCAAGGAACGTCTTGGACGTATTCTTCAGATGCATGCTAATAAGCGTTCTGACCTTGATAAAGTATATTCAGGTGATATCGCTGCAGCAGTAGGTCTTAAGAATACAGTAACTGGTGATACACTCTGCGATGAGAAGAACCCAGTTATCCTTGAGTCTATGGAATTCCCTGATCCTGTTATCGAGCTTGCTATCGAGCCTAAGACTAAGGCTGGTCAGCAGAAACTTGATGAGGCTCTTATGAAGCTTGCTGAAGAAGATCCTACATTCAGAGCTCATACAAACCCTGAAACAGGTCAGACAATCATCGCTGGTATGGGTGAGCTTCACCTTGATATCATCGTTGATAGACTTCTTAGAGAGTATAAGGTTGAGGCTAATGTAGGTGCTCCTCA
>NZ_JAGAYD010000121.1 GCF_017940685.1 Butyrivibrio sp.
ACAAACTGTTGATTTTCACCACTTTTTTTGAAATTCTATTTCGCTAAAAAGGGTGAAAAACTGGAGTTTTTTTGCTCAAGTTGTCATGTATTATTCTCTTCGTAAGACATACAATTTTTATATCAAAAGAAAAACAAATTGACGATGTTTTTAGAGAAAGTAGGGTGATGATCATGATGTCATTATTGTTTATTATTTTATTCGTTTACATATTTGGAAAGCTGGCTGGCTTTGCACTTAGAGCCACCTGGAGTATTATGAAAGTGGTATTTTTCTTTATCTTTTTGCCATTTGCTTTAGTGTCTTTGGTACTTGGCGGACTGCTCTATGTAGCACTTCCAATCCTTGTGTTTATTGGAATCATCAGCCTTTTGGCAAATGCCTGATCTAATTCCTTTTCTTAGTGGCCTTTAGCGTCTGTTATGGCGCTGGAGGCCTTTTTTGATATAATAGAGGATAGTTTGACAGGAGAGTACAAAAATGAAAAAACTCAAAATTTCTTTTAACTCCCCAGTGGTACTGGGATTCATATTCTTAAGTCTGGCAGTTCTTTTGCTTGGCTTCGTAACTTTGGGAAAGAGCAATGAGCTACTATTTGTGACATATCACTCATCCCTGGCAAATCCCCTGACCTATGTGCGTTTCTTTACACATGTGCTGGGACATGGCGGCTGGGAGCATTATATCGGGAATGCCACATATATTCTGCTTCTTGGACCTATGCTTGAGGAAAAGTACGGATCAAAAAAGATCCTGTCGATAATCCTGATAACTGCAGCTGTTACGGGAATATTTAACTACGTGTTCTTCTGGAATGTAGCCCTTTGCGGAGCCAGCGGAGTGGTGTTTGCATTCATTCTATTAACATCGTTCACAAGCTTTAGAAATGGCGAGATTCCGCTGACATTTATCCTGGTGGCTGTTGTATTTATTGGCCAGCAGATCTATGAGGGAGTGATGGTACAGGACGATATTTCCAATCTGTCACATATAATTGGCGGAATTATCGGAGCTGTTGTGGGATACAGGCTCAATAAGAAGGCGTAAGAGTATGAAGGAAATAATAGTTTGTCTTAAGAATAGAGAAGATGACGTGCTTTCAAAGCAGCTGTCCATGTTAAGTGAGAGACATCACGCTGTCGTCAGGAGGATTTCCTTCGGCGAAGTGGAAAGCTGCATTGATACCGGGGATGGAGACGCCCTGTTTATCAGCGACGACGAGGCACTGCTTGAAAAGGCCCGCAATAAGGGTATGGCTGTCAACAGCCCTCAGAAAATGAAAGAATCCTATCAGAAAGCCATGGAGATGCTTGGCGGGATGATAGGCAGGAAATGAGCGCAAATGGTAAGTTATAGGACGGTATTTAAAAATCGCGCTTTATCAGCTCAACCAGATTGATCATTGCCTTATTCTGATGCTTGTCTTTATGGATCAGCACCTGAGAATAGATAGGAAAATCAGGCCCTTTCCATGTGAGGCGCCTTAGTTTGTTGCTCTTTGTTTCTGCTTCCGCAGTCATATCCGGGATGAATGCTACTCCCAGTCCGTTTATTGCAAACTGTTTCAGAATTTCTTTGCTGTCTGTTTCCAAAACAATCTTTGGCGAGATCCCAGCCGACTCAAGATGAGAAATCAGCATATGCCTGAAATTGCAGCCATGTCCGGTCAATAAAAGAGGCAACTCTTTCAGATCTTCCGCACAAATGGACTTTTTGGCAACAGGAAGATCGAAAGGTGCATAGAAGCCGAGCTTTTCCCGTTTCTTGTGAAGGATCCTGATCCTGTCATCCTTGAAAAGCGGGTTTAAAGTATAAACAAGGTCGAGTTCTCCCTTCTGCAAAAGATCAGGGATGATCTCATGGGTAACGAACTGTATTCTGATCTCAGTCCTGGGATTATTCCTGTTAAATTCCATCAAGATCCGTGGAAGGCGGTTTATGCAAAGAGACTCAGAAACGCCCAAATTCAGTATCCCCGCCGGGTTTTCTCCATCTGTCACATCAAGACGGATATCTCGCTCAAGCTGAAGCATTTTCTCTGCATAGGGTATGAGCCGCTCTCCCGATGAGGTTAGAGAAATTGTTTTCCCAAGGCGCTCAAACAATACGCATCCAAGCTCATCTTCCAACTGCTTGATCTGAGTTGTTACTGTAGACTGTGCATAGCCAAGACTATTGGCAGCTGAAGAAAAGCTTCTCATTTCCACGATCTTCAAGAAGGTACTTAATTGTGTGATTGTCATAACCGCCCACCTTTTTCAGTAATACTGTTTAAACAATGACATGTGATCAGCATAGTTCAAAATAATTGAATTATATACTCGTATATTTCAATTATACCGATACTATACTTGATGGTATTATACGTTTGTATTCAGTTAAAAGCAAGGAGGGAGGGCATTTCATGAACGAGCTGCAGACCAGAATTGTTGAAATCTTTGAAGACTCGACGGACATGATTTTTGGATTCACAGATATCTCCTATAGTGATTTTGGAAAAGAATTCAAATCCGGCCTTGTGTTTGCAGTGCCATATACACAGCAGTTATCGCTGAATAACTACAATGAGAAGGCCTTTCATGAAGGTATACTCGGCGCAAAAGACAGACTGGAAGTTAAGGTGGGAGAAATAGAGGATGTCTTGAAAAAAGACGGTATCCGTTATTATATTCCAGAAGTTGCCCAGAAAGACGATGGTCGTTTCCGGGCAGAGTTTTCATTTAAGGATGCGGCAGCATCTGCCGGTGTTGGGTGGTTTGGGAAAAATGATGTCATAATCACGGAAAAATATGGTCCAAGGGTAAGATTGTCTGCAATTCTTATAGATCATTATTTTGAATATGGAAAGGCATATGAAAAATGCATGTGCCCGTCTGACTGTGATAAATGCGTTGAAGTCTGCCCTGCCCATGCGCTACTTAATGTTCGTTGGAAATTAGGAATGGGCAGGGACGATATCATCGACATATCCCGTTGCAATAAGTTAAGGAGTGCCTTTATGGACAAGCTTGGACGATGGGGAGCATGTGCGTTGTGCCTTGCCAGCTGTCCATACGGGAAATGATAACTATCCTTTTTCTATGCTTACTGTTCCAACTCTTACGGCAGTAGAATCAATCTGAACATGGCTTGACAATAGTACCCAAAATGGGTACTATTTTTATATATGTAATCGAAATGATTAGTTCTGTTATTAAACTACTCAATATGAGTACACGAAAGAAGCAGGAAAAATGGCGATAACGATAAAAGAATTAAGAGAAAATACTGGATTAACACAGAAAGCTTTTGCAGCCAGGTATGGCATACCTGTGGGTACACTTAGAAGGTGGGAGCAGGGAGAATCAAGACCCGCACCATATGTTTTAGGCATGCTTTCGAAGCTGATCCCTTCACCTGAAAAATACTCAGAGATAATAAAGGATACAAATGGTGATGAGTATTTCTATGATAAGAATACAGGGAGTATTACAGATAAGTGTGGGAACACGATACAGATCGGAACCTCTCTTGAAGGAGTAAAACGGGAAAACCTGCCACTGTACGTCAAGGACATGTTTGATTCATTTTATGAGATACGCGCAAAATTTGAAAAGGACTGCGAGTATGACAAGAATGAAGATATTATATGGAGCTAAAGCATGAAGAAGATTGGCAATGAGTATTATCTAATGCATAAGAATATACCGGTCTGTCTAATGGAAGTGTCTGAAGATGGCAGACTTGGCAGCTGCAGGAGGAATGAGGCCCAGGCAGAACATTTTCCTTTAGGCGGCAGGATGAATGATATGAAATTTCATGACTGGTGGAAAGACCGCGCAATCCCAAAGACCCGAAATGGCGCAAAGTCAGCCCTGCAGAAACTTGGATATGAGTCTACCAACAGCGCACTGGTTGATAATCTCGCGCTGAGTCTTTCAGACTGCTACTGGATAAAACCACGGGGAGAGGATCTTTCGTGGGAAGATGTTAACCTGTTTACGAATGACTTTGTGGATACTTTTGGTGAACTGACCATAAACAAGGACCATGTCATAGACCTGCGTAAGAAGACCCGGTTTCAGTGTGCAGCTTCTCAGGGAGAACTGCAGAAAAAATGGTGTATAGATGAAGCCGGTAAAAGATATATGGTCAAAGGCAATTATGGCAGTTCCTATCAGCAGAGTCTGAATGAAATATTTGCTACAGCACTCCACAGACAACAGGGATTTGACAACTATACCGAATATATCCTTACCACGGTTGACGTGGAGGGGGAAGTAGAAGGAATAGGTTGCATGTCTTACGATTTTTGCAGTGAGAATCTTGAGTGTATTAGTGCATGGGAGCTGCTCCAGACAACAAAGTTCAAACAGAATGAATCTCTTTATTATCCTTTAAAGAGAGTGTGCATGAGTTTGGGTATCAGTGATGATGAGTTTACCAGATTCATGGACTATGAGATCATGACAGATTATCTCATCTCCAATACTGATAGACACATGAATAATATCTCCATCGTGCGAAATCCTGACACTCTTGAGATACTTGGATTTGCTCCTATATATGATTCCGGCAATTCGATGTTCTACAACATTCCGTACTTAGACCTTGAGCATGTAAAGCTGTCTTCAATTAAAACTCATTCTTTCATAGATAAAGAGAGTAAACTCCTGTCATATGTACAGGATAGGAATGTCGTGGATATAGAAAAAGCAATCATGAGTTTTGACATTTACGAAAAGGATCTGTATGAAAGGCAGATAAGGATACCAAGGCTAAAGCAGCTGTATGAACAGAAACTCATGAAGCTGGAAGCTTTCCAAAAAGGCAGGAATATTTGGAAGGATGTGTAGACTGCCATGTATCTCCGGGTCAAACTCAACTCACCCCATTTACTGGGAGAATTATTGGACACATAAAAAATATAATAAGAGCATAGGAACGAGGCGTTAACTGATTTCGAGAACAAGGAGGCAATTATGACTCAGTTTTTATACCCAGAAACAACACTATGCTCTAATGTGACATATGGAATTATTGGAAGTGCAATTCTCTCAAGTAAAAAGAACATGAGAGATCTTTCAGGACATACAGTGATCATCATCAGTAATGATACTGTGGAGGATAACACAGTAAGAGCTCTGGCGGATCAGATACTTCAGAATGGCTGTAAAAACATACTGTTCTGTGGAGGGTCATCCGAAGAGATGCAGGAGATCTTTGATGAAGAAGACCGTGAGATCAACGGATTCAACGACATTACAGGCTACGAGGATTTTGCAGTAACCAAGAGATTTGAAGACCTTGAAGAGCTCCCAGATGAAATCGAGATGTGTTGGAACGACGTTATTGTACTTTGCAGCGACATGGCACTGCTTAAAGAGTGCAAGAGGGTTGTACGTGATATAATGTAACAATGAAGAAAAAAGGACACGCGAACTATTATAAATCTAAAAGGGCCAGGGAAAAGAGCTTGCGGGCAAAGGCGGACAAGTCTTTTCCCAAGGCGGAATTTGAAGAATACTGGAAAAAGCACTCAGATGAGCTGTGTGGTGCAGTCTATGAGGGCTTTTTGGACATGCTTGCCAATGAGAAGGTGTTCATGAATGTCCACACTGGATTTGGCAGGAACCAGAAGATGGAGATTGGCAAGGGGAGTATCAGGAGAGTATGCGAAACCCTGCCAAACAAGCTGAATGTGGATATGCTCCGGGAGATGCTGCCAGGGATCCCACGTATTATCTATGGGGTGCTCCTTGAGTGCGACAATATCCCCCTGGTGGATTATTGCATGTCGGGGCCGGAGAAGATCCTGTCCAAGAAGATAATGGCGTATATCCGCGCAACTAAGCGCAGCAAACATATTGCTGATTATGTAAAAGAAAATCTCAACGAGATCATCATCTATGACCAGCTGAGGGCCAATAAGAGGTATACCAAGGCTACAGACGGCCTTAAAAGGACCATGGAGGCCAAGAAGTACCTCCTTAGGGTATTAAAGAGCGAAACTCCAGAGGATTATACCGACCTGTTCCCACTTGCAAGGCAGATGAAAAGACATTTCATTCTCCATATTGGCCCAACCAACTCGGGTAAGACCTATGAAGCCATGGAGGATCTTAAAAAGGCCGCAAATGGTATATATCTTGCGCCATTAAGGCTCCTTGCCTACGAGCAGTACGACAAGTTAAACCGTGACGGCTGTCCATGCTCCATGATCACAGGAGAAGAGCGGATTCTGATGCCAGGCTCTTTTCACCAGTCATCTACTATCGAGATGATGAACCTGCATGAAGAGTGGGATATGGCGGTCATTGACGAGGCCCAGATGGTGGCAGACAGCCAGCGAGGCGGCTCATGGACCGCAGCAATACTGGGGCTTAGGGCTAAGACTATCCATGTGTGCGCATCTCCAGATGCGGAGAGGATCCTTGGCAGGATGATCGCGTCCTGCGGCGACAGCATGGAGACTGTTTACCATAAGAGGAAGACGCCGCTAGTGATGGACGAGGACGCAGCGGATTTCAGGTTCCCTGAGGATGTTAAAAGAGGCGATGCGCTGATAGTTTTTTCCAGGAAAGACGTGCACAGTGTGGCGGCGGAGCTGCAGGAGACCGGGCTTAAGTGCAGCATTGTATATGGCTCTTTACCCTATGACGTAAGGCACAGAGAAGCGGAGCAGTTTGCCAGCGGCGCCACAGACGTGGTGGTTGCTACAGATGCCATTGGAATGGGGATGAATCTGCCGATCAGGCGAGTTGTCTTTTTGGAGACCACCAAGTTTGACGGTGTGCAGGAGAGACCTCTTACGATTTCAGAGATACAGCAGATTGCGGGAAGAGCCGGAAGATTTGGCATTTACGACACGGGATACGTGGCTTCCTACTACGATTACGAGCTCATTTCGGAGCGCATTACATATAAGCTGCCAATCCTAAAAAAGGCCATGATAGGTATTCCTGAGGAATTTCTGGAGAAGGATCAGAAGGTCTCATACATCCTTGAGATGTGGAACCAGCTGCCAGCTGAAGAGTACTATGACAAGGGCGATATTGAGGAAAAGATCAGGGTTGCCAAGGCCCTTGAGGAAATACGAGACGACAGGGAGATCATTCGCGCCTTTATCAGGATTCCAGCCAAGGTGGAGAATAACGAGATTTTTGACCTGTTCAGGAGATACTACAAGGCTCATGTCCAGGGCAATCCGATCCGGCTTCATGAGACCATGGAGCGCTACAACCCTGAATTTGTCAATCCGGAAGAGGGCAATGCGCTGCAGCTATTAGAGCTATATAGCGGTGTTTACGACTTTTTGTACTCATATACCAGAATGCTTGGGGATGAGGACGACCTTGGCGAGATCCTTGCCATGAAAAGAAAAATCTCAGAGTGCATCTTTGAGATCCTGGATAAACAGAATCTTAGCATGAAGACCTGCCTGATGTGCGGAAAGAAGCTGAAGTGGTCCTACAGATACACTGTATGCCAGGAGTGCCATCGTAAGAAGCGCATGCAGGCTAAGAGTCATTGGAGCTAAAAAATGAGGCTTCACTCACGTAAACGTGAGTGAAGCCTTGTTTTATACGATACTACAGAAACAGCGGCATAAAAATTGTGTAATTTGATGTATGACTATGCGCACCATAATAAAATATAATTAATTTAATTATGGCAAATAATTATGGCAAAAACGCAATGTACGAAGGGAGATTTGACTATGGTTTACAGAGATTATCAGGGAATCAAGCTGTCAGGACTTGGATTTGGCGCCATGAGACTGCCTGTTATTGGCGGAAATGACGGCAATATCGACGAAGCAGCGGCAATGGCTATGGTTGATAAGGCAATGGCAGAGGGCATCAACTACTACGATACCGCGTTTGGATATCACGATGGCAATTCTGAGATCGTGATGGGTAAGGCGCTGGCCAAGTATCCAAGGGACAAGTTCTACATCGCAACCAAGTTCCCAGGCTATGACCTTTCAAATATGCCCAAGGTAAAAGAGATTTTCGAGAAGCAGCTTGAAAAGACAGGAATGGAGTACTTTGATTTCTATCTTTTCCACAATGTCTGCGAGATGAACATAGAGCAGTATCTGGATCCTAAGTATGGCATCTACGACTACCTTATGGAGCAGAAAAAGAATGGCAGGATAAGGCACCTTGGCTTCTCATGCCACGGTGAGTACGATACTTTGAAGAGATTTCTAGATGCCTATGGCAAAGACATGGAATTCTGCCAGATCCAGCTAAACTACTTGGACTGGAAGTTCCAGGATGCCAAGGCCAAGGTTGATCTTTTGAACGATTGGAATATTCCTGTATGGGTAATGGAGCCGCTTCGCGGCGGTAAGCTTGCAAAGCTTGATGATCAGTCAGCTGGCGAACTTAAGGCGCTTCGCCCTGATGAGGAGATCACTGCATGGGCCTTCAGATTCCTTCAGAGCGTAAAGGGCGTAACCATGGTCCTTTCCGGAATGTCCAGCATGGAGCAGCTTGAAGCTAACCTTGCTACCTACAAGGAGGACAAGCCTCTTAATGAAAAAGAGATGGAAACTTTGATGAAGGTTGTTGACAGAATGATGGCTAAGAAGTCCATTCCATGCACAGCCTGCCATTACTGCGTAAGCCACTGCCCACAGGGACTTGATATTCCATATTTTATCTCTCTTTACAATGAGCACCTTCTCACAACTCAGGACGGCGGTATGGGCTTTATCGCGCCAATGGCTATCGCCGCAATCCCTGATGACAAGAGGCCTTCAGCATGTCTGCACTGTCACAGCTGTGAGCAGGTATGTCCTCAGACCATCAAGATTTCCGACATGATGACTGATTTCGTGGAAAAGATTGGATGACCTGGTGATAATATGCAAAAAATCGAGGGCTTCACTTACGCAAGCGTGAGTGAAGCCCTATTGCATTCCCGGTATTTAGTTGATGCTCTTCATAGGTATCAGCTGCAAGTCCCCAACCCCAAAGAACAGTGAGTTCCGGATCATTCCGATCCGATAAAGGCTAAGTATGTAGAACATCATGAACATGACTGTCACGATGCCAAAAGAGCTAATGAGCTCTTCAACTGTTGGCGAATAGCCGTGTTTTCTGGTGTAGTTGCCGACATATTCGGCGATATTTGCTTTAAGGTTACCCATCTAGTAATCTCCTTTACTTGTTTGAAATTGATTTATAGCATCCTCTGCAGGTCGCTGCGGATACGAGACACCTGGTTAATAGCGTCTTCGCACTCACGCTTTGCCCTTCCAATTTGGGACTGAACAAGTACGTCCATCAAAAATCCATCGCAGAACAGATCTCCAAAGGTAAGAAATCCATTGATGTGAACAGAAGAGTAACCCTGAACATCCCGCAATTCTCTTGAAAACTTCTCGAGAGCTCTTTTCGCCTGGTTGATCTCGTGCTCGGCGTCGCTCATCTTACCGTGTTTGATAAGTCCGCTTATGAAGCCGCCGCCCAGAGTATCAAAAAGCCCCCAGCCGCTGGCGCTTGAAAGGCATCTTCTTGCCCTTTCGAGATGATCAAGGGCAACGTCAGCTGCCGCTATAGCTTCCTGGATTTCTCTGGTACGAATATCATACATGTCAAACCTCCTTGCAAATACTGTGCTTAAGTGTATTTCGTCTAATATCATGGTAGTGCCTTTATGGGAAAAGAAACATGACTAAATCGGAGAAATCTGGCAGAAAAGTCACCATATATGGAAAAATACCAGGATAAGCTGATACAATGTCGTAGGAGGGGAAAACCCGTACATAGATTAAACCAGGAAGTAAAAGCATGAAAACAGTAAATGTAGTAGCAGCGATCATCTGCGACGACTATGAAAAGAAAACCAGGATATTTGCCACACAGCGTGGCTACGGAGAGTATAAAGACGGCTGGGAGTTCCCAGGCGGGAAGATAGAAGAGGGGGAAAGCCCCGAGCAGGCTCTTATCAGGGAAATCAGGGAAGAGCTTGGAACAGAAATAGCAGTCCATGAGCTGATAGATGTCATCGATTATGATTACGAATCTTTCCATCTTCACATGAACTGCTACTTCGCAAGTGTTTTAAAAGGTGAACTTCAGCTACTTGAGCATGAAGCTGCTAAATGGCTTGAATACGGTGATCTTGAAAGCGTTGACTGGCTTCCAGCAGATCAGCTGCTGATCCCTAAGCTTCAAGAAGCTATGGCAGGGTCACATTAAAATTTTTTACGCTTCGTTGACAAGTTTTCCTGTCATGTGTTCAGGCGTAAGTTCCAGGCACTGAACTCGTGGCAGGGCGTTTTTTAGCTCTTTTTCAAGGTATTCTTCATCATCTGTGAACTTCCTGCAAATCTGGGTGCAGATTTCTCTTGCCTTGTCTGGATCATCCACAAGTTTCATGCGGCCAAAGACAACGACGCTGTTGATATTCAGCGCCCATTCGCCATCTTTGCGGTAGCCCTCATCGTAAACGCAGTAGCTGACCTTATCGCAGGTCTTGATGGCGTCAAGTTTGTGGCCCTCCTTGGCACCGTGGAAGTAGAGCTTGCCATCTTCCTCACAGTACCAGTGATCAAGGGGGATTCCGTATGGATAGCCGTCATCGCCAAGGACCGAGAGAACCCCTCTTGGCTCATTTTTAAGTATCTCGATGCACTTTTCATCTGGAATCTGCTGCGCAAATCTTCTCATTTTTCTGAACATAAATCTCACTCCTTCGCAAGTAATTTCAAACCGATAATTCCGACTAGTATCAGAATAACACATATAACCTGGGGCACGGAGAGCTTTTCCTGAAAAAGAAATACACCAAGCACCGTAGTTCCCACAATCCCCATGCCAGTCCACATGGCGTAGGCTGTGCCCAAGGGCAGCTGCTTAAGTGCCATGGACAGGAACACAGCGCTGGCGATGTACCCAACGGCGGTTATCACAGAGGGCAAAAGAACTGTGAACCCATCAGAGTATTTCATGGCGATGGCCCATCCGATTTCAAACAGACCTGCCAGTAATAAGATAATCCACTGCATAAATATAACCTCCAGAAAGAAAAAATCGCCATTTCCCCATCTGCGATGACCTAACGATGGAGAAATGACGTTGTTCCAGCTACTCGGTAGCAGCTGGCGTCGTTTGGATTTAGTTAATGAATATTTTAAGGGAAATGATGAGGATGTCAACGGCGTTTTTTAAGATCACCTATAGTTGCTGTATAATGAGATACAGTACTAATATGAGAATTTCGAAACGAATGAGGGGTTATATGAGGGGAAGACTTTTAATAGTTATAAATATCGTGATCATCATTCTGGAACTGATTGCTTTTGTTCATGACTGCTTTGCCTTTGGGGTAAGCCTTTTTGAGTGGTATACAGTTGACAGCAACGTACTTCAGTTGGTGGTATCGATCATGGTACTGTTTTACGTGCTTAATGGCAAGGATATTCCTGGATTTGTCACTGTTTTGCACTTCATAAGCGCAGTTGGACTTACAGTGACTTTCTTGATCGCTGCCTTTGTACTGGCGCCAGAAGGTGGAGTTGAATATTACTTTCTTGAGAATGTAGCGCCTATAAATCATTTCATTGGGCCACTACTGTCAGTTATCTCCATTCTTTTCTTTGAAAAAGTAGAAAAACTACCGATGAAGATTATCGCATGGCCTGCGGGAGTAACGCTTGTTTATGGAGTTATCTGCCTTGCTTTGAATGCGGTCAATGTACTTGATGGCCCGTATTTCTTTTTGAAGATCCATGAACAACCCATGGGAACAATAATATTGTGGTTTGGAATCATTGCTGTTTTGTGTGTGGCGCTGGCATTTCTGTTTTATAAAGTTAAATGGAGAAAAGTACGAGGAAATTGATATATGGAAATTAGAAAAACTACTAATAGTGATCTCGATAGAGTAATGGAAATATACGCTCACGCCAGGAAATTCATGGCAGAGCATGGCAATCCCAACCAGTGGGGACCTACAAACTGGCCGCCAGAGCAACTGATAAAACAGGATATCGCCAAGGGCTGCAGTTATGTGTGCGAGAACGAAGCTGGCTTCGTTATAGGAACTTTCTTCTTTAATAAGGGAAAAGATATTGAACCCAATTACCTTAACATCGAGGACGGGCAGTGGATTGGAGATAGCAACTACGGCGTTGTCCATAGGATTGCTTCGGATGGATCAGAGAAGGGAATAGGGTCATTCTGCATTAAATGGGCATTTGATCAGTGCGGGCATATCAGGATAGATACCCATGGTGACAACATAGTAATGCAGAATATGCTCAAAAAGAACGGGTTTACTCATTGTGGAACGATCCATGTGGATGAAGATGATAACCCAAGGATGGCCTTTGAGAAGATAAACATGCGCAATAGAAATGCAAAAGAGTTTTATGAAGCATTGTGCAATTCTACTGTAGATAAAGCTGGCTCTGATATAGATAAATCAAGCTCTGAAGCTGGGAAACCGGAACATACAAGTTGCAAACACTTTGGGGTGCTAGGAGCTATTGGAAGTTTTATTCTAGTTTTGATACTGAGGAAACGCCTTGTAGCATATAAAAAAGAGCGTAGATCAAATAAGAATTGATATAAAGGGATTCCACAAAGCAGCAATTTCCGGTGGATGTTTTTGGGTAATCAAGCGGGGGATGATGAAGGTTTGAGGCAAGCAAGAAGTAGTGCTTGGGAGAGATTTTTGCTAGCCTAATACCTGTAATTGTTTTTCTTATTGATGGTCCTATCTTTTTCTTGCCTTGAAAATCGAATTAGGGCACTTCTAATACCACCGAGAGAATATGTGCAAGAAGGTATTAGATTTTCTGAGCTGCTTTTTCTAGTATAGTCTAACCCACAATGAGAAATTCATACCTGAAAACGATACAAGAGTCTTTGGTATTAGATTTGATAAAATAACAGACGATACATATGCAAAAACGTAATACCAGTGGCTGGTAAAGTGGTCAATGGTATTAAATTAACGCAATTATACCTACCAGGCAGGATATTACCGAGCAGGCAGGCATACAAAAAAGCAGGCAGGTATTCACCTGCCTGCTTTTCTTACTGGAAAACCGAAATATGTATCAGGATAGGGCTCATGGGCCAGGGTGAAGTGCCACCACTCGTACTCGTAGGGAGCGAAGCCTGCATTTACCATGATGTCGCGGAGCAAGGCGCGGTTTTGGCGCTGGGAAGCTGATAGATCCAGATGCTCGTAATGACTGATATCGCCGAAGAAATCAAAGTATCCGCCCATATCCACGTCGCAGCCACGGGACATGTCAAAGAGAGTGAGGTCTACGGTGCTGCCGCGGCTGTGGCCGGAGTGCTCGGCGATGAAGCCGAGTTCAAAGAGCTTGTCTTTGGGGACGTCAGGATAGAAGACCTTCTTCATGCGCTGGTCTTCAAGGTCTTTGGCCCATCTGACGAAGTGGTCAACAGCCATCTGGGGTCTGTAGGCGTCATAGATCTTTAGCCGGTACCCGAGTTTTATGAACTCATCACTGGCAAGTTTAAGGGCCGAAGCGGCCTGCCTTGTCAAAAGAGCTATGGGCTCATTATAACCGTCTACCCGGTCCCCTATGAAATTAAAAGTCGAAAAGTAGCGTATCTCCAGTATCACATCCGGAACCACGTCAGTAATCGATACAAATCCCGATGAATCTAAAACATCTAAATGACTTGATGAATCCAAAACATCAGAATAATTCATAATATCCTCCATATCCATCCCCATATCAGGCCCCCAGAATTGAACCAATAATGATACCAAGCCATGTGCCGATCACATAGCCGAAAGTTCCCACCAGCATACATGGCCCAACAAGCTTTGTCCATCCGAGGGAAATAGCCATTCCTGCGGCGGTGGTGGGACCACCGATATTGGCGTTGGATGCCAGGATGATATCCTCAAGATCGATCTTAAGGAGCTTGCCAAAACCAAAGCAAAAGAGCATGTTAAACACCACTAGAATAAAGCAGAACAGCAACAGAAGCGGCGCGTTCTGGATGATCATGGTGATAGAGGCTGGAACACCTATAACAAAGTAAAACAGATAGATAAGCCAGGTTCCGACTTCCTTGGAACCATGCATTTCTCTTGCCTTGTCCTCGAAGAGGGAAGCAAACACCATGGATACGTTGGTGATCCATACGTACTGGCTTCCGAAGAAGGTATTCAGCATCTTGAGCAGCCCATTGCTCTCAGGGATGATCCCTGCAAAAAATCCGGCAATGAGCCTTGAAACAGTGACAACCACAGCAGCGTATGCCAGGGAAGCAGCGATGTCCTTAAGTGAGATGTCATGCCTCTCCCAATAGCTTGCAGCAAGGGTTTCTCCAGCCTTGTCAGTTCCGGCCTTTTCAACCTCATCGATGTGGGGATGGGTGAAATGCCTCTTGAAAAAGGCGCTGGAAGCGATGGCAAGAAGGATCATCAGATATACAGCCATGTTCAGGTTATCTGCTACGGTGGCTGCAGAGATAAGGCTGCCACTTACGTGAAAGGCATCAGCAATAGCAGTAAAGTTCACGCCTCCGCCTATGTAAGAGCCGGTCATCATGGCAGCGACTCCTGGAAGGCCATTTACAAGGTTTGACAAAAGAGCTGTTCCCACAAGAGCACCAACGAAGGTGCCAGCGGCTCCAATAAGGAACATCAAAAGAAGCTTTCCCGTCTCCCGCCAGATCTTGATTACGTTGGCATCTAGAAGGAGCAGCGGGATCGCCAGGGGAACAGCATATCCCCATACGATGTCGTCAAAGACAGGTGCGCTGGTTGGGATAACACCAAAGTTTGTAAGAAGGACAGCAATAGCCAGGGTAATAATGGCTCCGGTGAGCTTGGCTGCCCATTTGTACTTCTGCTCAAGATAGATGGCTAAAAAGCTTGAAAAAAACAGTATTGATAAGAGTGCCCAGTTATTATCGGGTGCTATTAGTGTATTCATCGTATCGTCTCTTTCTGCGTGAGTTTTTATTTTTATCATTATATAACGAAAAACGAGATTTCGAATGAATAGTGTCAAATTGCCACCCTTAAAAACTTGTTCGTATAAACTTTAGAATGCTAAAATTGTACTTGATGGAATTAGACTTCAGAAGGCGTTGGAGGAAATATGAGTCAGGAATACTTCATCCAGTCAAATCATGACACTATACAGGTCCCCAAAGATATATACCAGGTAAACAACCGCTTGAAGTATCAGAATGGTGACGAATTAGAAAAGAAGCAGCTTACGATGGACTATCTTAGTGGGATAAGAGCTGATTCCAGGGCTACCGTTTCTGAGGAGAAGGCCATAGTAAAACTAGACTCCAAAAGCAAGAAAGCCTATGGGGCAGTTCTCAGAAATGCCGAGAAGGAACGGGCAGAGAAGATAGACAAGTATACTGACAAGGCTCTTTCTGGATTCAATCTGGATAAATCATGCGTTAAGCACATTGCGGCATTTTTTACAGGTAAAAAAGAAATAGACAGAGCTCTAATAAATGGCTACACAGATATGGAGCATAAGTCTGAGGGAGTACTAAAATACTGCATTCGTGAGTTTATGAAGCTTTCTATAGAGAACCTTAATATTTCCAGCCCTAAAAAGCTTGCAGGTAAGGCATCCCTTCTTGAAAAGCTCAGTGTCAAGCACGAAGCGATCGTTCGCCTTATAGTTGAGCACAGGGATGATTACGATAAGCTTCCAGAGGATCTGCGGGACCAGTTTGAAAATAAGCTTGGACAGGCCAACGGCCTTGTAAACTACTACAGACTCATGAAGAGCCTGATGACGGACCGCTATTATATTACCCATGATGTAAGTAAGCTTTCTACTAAGAATCCCATGAAGGATACTCCTGATGAAAAACGTGTGCGGAGCCTTCTGCTAAACGTTAGAGGAGGTGCGGATGCGATTAAGGCTACCGGCACAGATATTATGAACAAATATCTGGACAAAATGTCAGGCACATTAAGCGCCAACATCGTTGATAATAAGAGCCTTAATCTTTCTAAAGATCTTTTAGCCCATAAAGAGAAGCTTGAGAACCTTACTATTTCACAGTACATTGACCAGCTTGAGTCTAAGGGAGAGGTGGATGGCTTTGATAAGACCGAGAAAGAGGGCGTGTTTGAAAGAGGAAAGAAGATCGCTAGGTTAAAGCTCCCGGAATCTGTTGAGGAATCCTATGGAAAAATTGGCGCAATCCTTACCCAGCTTGATTTTGTAAATGCCCTTACTTATCAAAAGAATGATCATCAGGGTTTCTACAATTTGGAGCAGAACTTCCGGGATATAGGTCTTTTGGATGAGGTTTGTAAGCTCAGCACTCCACTTAAGAAACTAAAGGAAATAATCCTGGCGCATGGTGGCATATCAGAGGATGGATCTTTAAAGATCGCCAAGCTCTCTGTTAAGGACCGAAAAGACCTTCAGAAAGAATATAAAGAGGCTCTTACAAGCTATAGGGCTATTTTTGAATCTATAAATGACTATAACGCAGGTCTGTACATGGCTCCGCCGGAAGATGATGAGATGGATATGGCCTTTAAGAATTTCTATGATGATTCTAAGATGTCAGCCATCGAAAAGGCAAAGAAGCATCATCCTGACGATGCGGAACAAAAACAACTTAGGGAAGAGCTAAGGACTTTGACCGCAACTCTTGCAGAGGGTGAGTATTCAGACTTTGTAATTTATACGAATGCCCCTAAAATCCTTGATCTTAGCATAAAATGCCAGTCGTTTCTTGCTCCGAAGGAGAAGGAAAGGCTTAATAGTCTTGTGTATCTGGCCAGTGAACTTCGGATCAATAAAAGAACAAAGGATCTTAATGAAGCCATGCGCTGCGATGCTGCTACAGATGAGCTCAAGGGCGAACATGCCGAAGAAATAAAGGCCCTTGAAACCTATGCAAAAGTCGTAGATATTTCCGAGGAAAAAACCAAAAGGAATAAGGAGCTTCAGCGCATTCTTAGAAATCAAGCTCAGAGAATGAAATTTGATACGGCTGATATCAGGGCGGAGGCCTCGAATTATCTTTTCCATGATGAATGGCTTAAAAACACTTACAGAAAAAAGGAGAAATTCTCATTCGGAAGTATATTTGACTATGTGAGGAACAAGACTATTTTAGGGATCACAAGGTTTGCAAGCTGGTTATACAGCAAAAAAAGGACCAATCACCACGGAGCAGAGTTATACGATGTTTCCAAGAGAGACCTTGTCCGCTTGCCACAGGAGCTTAAGGATTTCGGGGAGGCAAACGCTGATCAGAGTATAACCTTTGGAGATGGCACTTATGCTCCCAAGGTTGAGCTTAATAAGTACTTCAAGGATCCAATGAAAATGCAGCTCTATAAGGACTATTGTCAAATCGCTAACCTGATGCCGGCGGGTAAGGAATATCCTCAGTCAATGAAGGACGCTGCTGAGGCGCTTTCCTGCTACTGTCAGGTCAGAGGCATGGTCAACAGGGATACATATGAGATGGAGCAGGCTTTTTTAGAGAAGTTTAATCTGAGCGTGGATAAGATGATCCAGGAAGAGCATGGAGATTATCCTCTTCTCAAAAGAAAGATCCACGAAGCATATAAGCATTATGCAGAGATGTCATGCGGTACTTTAGGAAATCATCTAAAACTCGGAGAACTGAAGGCTATAGAAGAGCAAAAGGCAGTATACACGAAGAAGACTTACTTTGGGGATTCGGAAGAGAGTAACATGAGAAATCTTCCTCTTTTCCCTCATTCACCAAACCTTAATGACGTCAAGCAGGGAGTACTGGGCAACTGCTACTTGGTGGGAGCGGTCCAAACGATTCTTTCTACTGATCCTGAGGCAATCCGCGATATGTTCCATGACCTGGGAGATGGGAACGTAATTGTCAGGCTATATGCGGCCTATGGAGAGGTTGAGAAGGATGGTAAAAAAGTATATACAAGAATAGATGACTCTGCAACTATGGTTAATGTAACTATGCGCCCTGTCTATGTGAAGGTTAAAAAACACTATGAGACCGGTGAGGAAGGAAGCTGTGATTGTATGTGGATGCAGCTTTTGGAAAAAGCTTACGCTGCAGCCGGCTTTAACCAAGGAAAACCTGATATCGATGAAAATGGTGTGCTGAAGAACTTAGATGAAGAGCTGACTGCAGGTGAACCTCACGCTGCACTTATGCATATGACTGGCAAGTATTATGTGGGTAAAACTCAATCCGACGTAACCAACGGTGGTTGTGTGTTTAAAGAAGCAATTAGGAGAGAAAAAGCATTAAGTGATTACCAGTCCCGAGTAATACTTGGATCTATACCGGCATATTTGCATGATCAAATTTATACGTTACTGATCACCATGGCCAAGAACCAGGAAAATTACATTGAAGACCCCGAGAGCGAGGATAAGTTTATCAGGTCAGTTGTGGATGATGTACTGAAAGGCAATAGTTTAATATATTCGGATAGCGAACTGGATGTAAAGTTTGCGGAACTTGTAGAGAAAGGCAAGATCAAAGAGGATCAGAAAGAACTTCTCATATCAAAACTGAAAGACCTTACGGACTGTTCAGATTATATGGTGGAGACATATACAAATGTCATAAGACGCAATCTGAATACTAATACAATACTGACTGACACTTCTCCAATTACTGGCACGAAGGATATACCCTCTATGATACCTGACCTTATTATGGAGTGTGCCAAGGAAGATGTAACCTTTGATAAACTATGGGAAATCGTTAACGGAGAAGTAAAATACTACGAACTGGAAAAAGATGATAAGCAGATTACAGATATGGAAAAGCGGCTGATGAAGACCAATATCAAGAGTTTACTTGTACCTAATAAAGAGCAGAGGTACTCAGCCGATGAGCTTGCCTATCTCAAGGTTATGATCAATGAGATCAGGGAAAAAAGAACTGTGCCGGTGGTCTATAATGCTGGCCATATATTGACGGTACTGGATGTTAAGCTTCACGATGGCAAGTGGTTTTTGCTGGTTCGCGATCCATTTAACATTGAACATGCTGAGTATACGAAGAATGGAAATGGAGAGGTCGAAAAGAAATTACCAGGCCTGTCCGATGTCTACCATAACCACACAGCTATCAGAGAGCTGTCTTCTGATATGAAAAATGGATTCATGGGCACCAGCTGGTGGGAACTTAGTGATGCTTTTGAGAAGTTTGATGACTTTGTCCTGCCAAAGGAAAAGGCTAGGCAGTACGGTATTGCATAGGGATAGTGAGGAATCGGAGATAAGTTTAAAATGGTAGGTTTGGGGACAATAATCAATGTAATATGTATCATTGCAGGAGGTCTGTTAGGACGCTTCGTTGGGAATCTCTTTTCGGAAGACCAGCAGGATTCTATAACCAAGACCTGCGGGATCAGCGTTCTGTTCATTGCCATAGCCGGCGCGATGCAAGGAATGCTGTCGATTGATGGTGGTAGCCTTATAAGCGGAAAATCAATGCTTATAGTATTAACCCTTGCTATCGGAACGGTAATCGGAGAAATCCTCAGGATTGAGAAGGGATTTGAGAGATTTGGAGAGTGGTTAAAAGAAAAGACTGGCAACAGCGGAGATAAGATGTTTGTAGACGCCTTCGTTACAGCCTCACTTACTGTATGTATTGGTGCTATGGCAATCGTAGGAGCAATACAGGATGGAGTATTGGGTGACTACTCTACGCTGGCAGTAAAATCTGTACTAGACCTTATTATTATCGCTGTTATGACTTCTTCTATGGGAAAAGGCTGCGTATTTTCTGCAATCCCGATATTCCTCTTTGAAGGCTCCATAACACTTATCGCCAAGCTGATCTCACCACTGATGACAGAAACAGCGGTAAGCTATCTGTCGCTAGTAGGATCGATACTGATATTCTGCGTGGGTTTGAATCTTGTGTGGGGAAAGAAGATCAGGGTTGCAAATATGCTACCTGCGGTGCTGCTGGCGGTGGCTGCGGCGTATATTCCGTGGGAGTTTTGATAAGGAATGAGATGGCCAACTGAATAAGAACCAATATGAAAAAGCAACTCCGCCGCAAATGATTTTGTGACGGAGTTTTTGCTGAAAATGGGGAATAAAAAGCCTTTATTTGCTCAAACAATCATGTATTCCCTTCTTCCTCTTTTTTATACTGAATTTAACTAAGAAACGTGATTCTAAATAAGAGGAGGAGTGCCAATGAATACTTACATGAAATGGATTTTGTTCACATTGCTGATTGTGTATGTTGTTTCGCCAGTAGATTTCATGCCAGGACCGGTAGACGACATTCTGGCAATACTGTTATATCTGGCAGGAAGTAAGAGCAAGCAACTGGCAATCGACAAGAGAGACAATGACCAGCTTGAAGTAGTCGATACAGATGGAAAAGAGCTATAACACAGAGGAAAACCATCTCCTACAATGATGTTTACATAGTACAGAGCTCCGGAGCGCAGACGTTCCGGAGCTCTGTTTTATTAATGTGTTCTTGATGCGAGGAAATGCTAGTATAATAGTTAATGTGATTGTAAAGAAGGAAGCGTAGACGCATTATGGATATAGATTTTAAAAAGATTATGAATTCCGAGGAATATGATTTCCTCAGGACCAACGAAAGACTTGGAAACAGAATAATGCTCCTTGGCCTTGGCGGGAGCTATGCATATGGAACTAATAATGATAACAGCGATATTGATTTCAGAGGTGTCACACTTCAGATGTCATCAGACCTTTTAGGACTGACGGAGTTTGAACAGTATGAAGATGACAAGACTGACACTGTGATCTATGGCTTCAACAAATTGGTGAAGCTTCTTTTGGAGTGCAATCCAAACACATGTGAAATGCTTGGCCTTGACGAGGACCAATATCTTATCAAGTCAGAACTTGGCCAGGAACTGATAGATAATACTCATATCTTTTTATCAAAAAGAGCTATCAAGAGCTTCGGGGGCTATGCAGACTCGCAGCTACGAAGACTTCAGAATGCAATAGCAAGAGATACACTAGCCCAGAGCGATAGGGAAAAGCACATCCTGAAATCAGTAATGCATGCTCTTGATGATGTGAACAGAAGATATTATGGGAAAACTGATGGCGGCCTTAAGCTATACATAGATAAGGCTCAGAATCCCGAACTTGATACTGAGATATTTGTGGATGCCAATTACAAACACTTCCCACTTCGCGATTACGAAGATGTCTGGAGTGTTATGAGAAGCGTTGTCCGTGATTATGACAAGATTGGCAAACGCAATAAAAAGAAAGATAATAACCATCTTAATAAACATGCGATGCATTTGATAAGGCTCTTTATGATGGCTATCGATATCCTGGAAAAGGGCGAGATCATAACTCATAGAGCTCATGACCTTGACACACTTCTTGCCATCCGTAGGGGAGATTTCATGGAAGCAGATGGAACATTTTCTGCAGCCTTCTTTGAAATGCTCGATGAGTATGAGAAGAAACTTGACGAGGCTGCGGCAAAGACCACTCTGCGTGATAATCCAGATATGGAAAATGTTGAGAAATTCGTAGAGCGCATCAACAGATATGTAGTGACTGGAGAACTTAAATGAGAGATATTTTAAAAGAGATAGATGAAAAGCTAAATGAAATTGAAGAAAAAGAAAACGTGAAGATCCTTCACGCAGTGGAATCAGGAAGCAGAGCCTGGGGCTTTGCGTCACCAGACAGTGACTATGACGTCAGATTCGTATATGTCAGAAAGAGGGATGATTATTTAAGGCTTGATGAGCCAAGAGATGTTATTGAATGGCAACTTGATGAAGTCCTTGATATAAATGGCTGGGATCTTAAAAAAGCTCTTAAGCAGTTTGCAAGAGGAAATGCCACATTGTTTGAGTGGAGTGGTTCACCGATAGTCTACCGAACAACACCAGAGTGGAAGAAAATAGCTGAAGTATCAAAACAGTATTTTTCAGAAAAATCAGCTGTTTACCACTATTATGGAACAGCCAACGGGACTTTGCATGATTATCTTATGGGAGACACTGTCAGGTATAAAAAGTATTTCTATGCGTTAAGACCGCTGCTAGCTGCAATGTACATTGAGGAAAATCATGTAGCTCCTCCTGTTCTTTTTGATGAGCTGCTTAAAATGAACCTGCCCTTAGAGCTTAGAAGCGCCATCGACGAACTCCTTGAAATTAAGAAAAAGACAACTGAGAAAGAAGAGAATCCTCAGCTCCCAGTAATCAAAGAGTTTATAGAAACTGAAGTGGCAAGGCAAAAAGAGATAGCGGATAAACTCGAAGATGATCATAATCATGACTGGACAGCACTAAATGAGCTGTTTAGAGAGGTTGTAGGCTGCTAATGCCTTTGCAAGATGATTTCAAAGTATACTTTACAACTTAAGTAATCTTGCCCCCCAAACTACATATTGCGGTTTAAAGTGTATAAAAGAGTTCGAAAAGCACAATTTATGCTGGTGTGATTATCGGACTCTTATTTTTTTATTATAAGTATAACAGCCAGAAAGGCATTAGGAAAAGAACTTTTAGCTACTCGCAAGAGTGTAATATCATTGGTTTCAACTACAGGTTTAATGACAGTAACGCCCCATAAGATATACTTACTATATGTAGTAAACAAAACTGAATAGAGTGGAAATATAAAAATGGTATTATGGAAATTGTCATCCCCACGTGAAAAAGTAGATGACGGGGAGTATGTTCCATAAGAAAGGAGCTTTAGTGATTAGTGAGAATTCCGAGATAGATACAAAGGTACGTAAAAGAAATGACACCGGTGATAGGTATCGCGAGATTGAAATGAGGGCTTCAGTGATAGCGCCCTTGATTGTTGAACTGTTCGATGGAAAACGAGTTAAAAGGGAGACTATAATTCAAACGATTGGGGAAGAATTTCGAAATCGTGGTGGATATGTGGCGAAGGGATATAATGTGACAGCGTGTGTAAAGTCTGCATTAAAGTTACTAGAAAGCCAGGGGAATGCTGTGAAAGTGGTAAAGGGATATCGGGATATTTCTAGCATTCCTAACGCGGGAGGTAGCATCAGTTTAGTTAAGACCACCAATACCTCATCAAAAATAAAAGGACTTTCAACCGAGTGCGAAATAATAGGATGTGGAAAAGAGGAAGTTTACTTGTTTTATTATCCTTCATATAAAGAATTGGCAGAATTAAAGGGAAAAATGGAGTTTCCTTGCAAAATAGGAAGAACAGCTGTCGGGACTCCAGAGCGAGTGGGATCTATTGCCACGGGTATGCCAGAATTTGCAAAGATAGATTTAGTTATACATACTGACGATTGTGAAAATATGGAGAATGCAATACATTCCATTTTAAAACTAATGGGGAGATATATAGAGGAATCTCCGGCTAATGAGTGGTATTTAACTAATAAAGAGCAAGTAAAGGAGATCTATAATCACATAGATGAACTTCAACACTTATATCGAATAGGCGTTAGCCAAAAAGATATAAATCAATTATGATAAGGAGCCATGAATGTGCCTTTAAGCCGCTCGATTGAGCGGCTTTTTACTGTCCGGTTTATCACCCAAGTATTGTGGGATAATTCAATTATCTGAAATTATCTGAAATGCATTGGGCAACAGAAGACAGCGAAGAAAGGTTGTTTTTGAGGAGGCATATCATGGAAAGACTTCTGTATTGGCTTAGAAAATGTGTTCATAGGAACAACAGATTCTGTAAACACTTCTGTGTCACTTGCGAGTTCTATGATATCTGCAAGAGAGATGGAAGCCTGGATTGAAAGCGAGGTGGCGTTATGTTTTTAGGAAAAAGAGATAAAGATGTCAGATTAACAGACAAGCAGTACAAGGATCTTACAAGCAACATGAGCAAAAAAGAAAGAAGAGAATTTGAGCGACGCCAGGATGAGCTACGCAGAGAAAGAGAAGAAGACAGGTTGCTCGGATGGTTAGAGTTTGAAGACGAACTGGATGATATGTAACAGCACATGTCGCCTCTAAGGGGACTAATTAGATGGGCATAATTTGTACAATTATGAAAAATGAAAGGATCTGAGGATATAAAACATGTCATACAAGCTTGTACATAAAGACATTCTATCTATCAAAGCAGATGCGATCGTAAATGCTGCTAATACAAAACCTATTTGTACTCCTGGCGCAGAAATGGATCTGTATCAGGCTGCTGGGGCAGAGCAAATGCTGGAGGCCAGAAGGCTGATCGGCGAGATCCGGTATGGTGAGGCTAAATGTACTGAAGCATTTTTCTTAAAGTCAAAATATGTGATACATACTGCAATTCCATGCCAAGAAATGGATGAGCAGGAACAGGTATCAGTGATCAGAGAATGCTATAAAAACTCTCTTGCTCTGGCATCAGAGCTTGGCTGCAGAAAAGTAGCTATGCCAATATTCATGCTTGATAACTATCACTTCCCAAAGAGAAAAGCAATTGATATTGCCATGGCAGCGGTTAAAGAGTTTGCTCCGAAGAAAGACATGATGATCAGTTTGGCGGTATCTGAACTTGAAGAGTTTGTACTTTCAGATGCGCTGATCACCAGGATCGATGAGCTGCTTGGTTACAACAAAGAAATTGATGCGGACGAAGCTATTGACGATTTTGTAGTAAGCGAAACAGAGAGTTTTGCTGAAAGATTCTTTAGATTGGTTGATGAGAGAGGCCTTACTGATGCGCAAGTTTATAACAGGGCAAATGTGAATAGAAAGATAATATCCAAGCTAAGGATAAATCCAGATAAGAATGTTGATAAAAAGACTGCGCTGGCTTTAGCTGTTGGATTAGAGCTGAGCATAGAGGAAACAGAAGACTTTATCAAATTGGCAGGATATGCCTTATCTCCAAGGATCAAGTTTGATCGGATCGTCAGATACTTCATAGAAAATGGTAACTATGACATCAATGAGATCAATGAAGCACTGTTCAAATATACAGAGAAAGTGCTTGTTGGAGCAGATAAGTAAATTGTCTCTTTTGAAGAGACCAATGCTTTCAATAGGAACTGTACTATTTAGAAAACACAGAAATGTTTTCGTCATGGAGGTACAGAAATAGTGGATAAGAAGATAGTTAATGATCTAAAAAACTCTATACGCAAATTCAATGAAAAGGATAATCCAAGACTCTATGCTCTTATCAAGGATATCATTGAGCAGAAACTATATGAGACATGTGATTACCTTACCCTGGCAATAATGCTTGATACAAAGGATATGACAAAGCAGATGCCTGAAGTTGTGACAGATATAATTGTCGAATTATATTTAAAAGCAGTAGAGACTGGCGATACATATGAACAGGGCCTTGCGTATAACAACCTTGGAGCATTTCATTATAGCGAGCGCTCTGGACATCAGGATCAAAAGAAATCCCTCGAGTATTACAAAAAAGCAGCAAAATGCGGAGAGATAACAGCGTTCTCTAATCTTGGTTATGCATATCTTTATGGGAACGGCACTGAGATTGACTATGAGAAGGCTTATTACTATTTTAGCCAGGGAGCTCTTGGTGGAATGCCAGAGGCCATGTATAAACTCGGAGACATGTTCAGATATGGCTATTATGTTGAAAAAGATGAGAACATGGCAAGGATTGCATACATAAAAGCGGAAAGGCTTTTAGAAAACGGACAGGGATTTTTTATTCCTTGTACGGGCAAAGTGTATCTCCGTCTTGGAGATATGTATTTTGAAGGTATAGGTACTGCAGTAGATTACGAAAGAGCTTTTGAATGCTACCAGAGAGCAGAGAGAGGATTCTATGAGATGATCCGCCTTGGAGATCTTTATAGTGACAGCTCATTGAAACATGTAACTGACAGGCAGACTGAGATAAGAAGAATTCTTGATGAAGAATTACCTGTCATAGACTGGGCTGAGAAGCACTGATGGGAGGGGGATAAAAATGTTTTATAGAAAATCAAATGCACTTATATATTCAATGGATAATGGATCTTTGCTTGCTCATCAGTTATTTATCATAGGTATGAGTGTTGCATATGTTGATGAAGATGGACGTGTAAATTCAGTTGTTTACGGCTCTGATATTAAAAAGTTTCTTAGTCTTAAATCAAACAGCATTTATAAGAGAATCAGAGAGCTTTGCGAAAAAGACAGCAAGGAGTCTATTTTTAAGTGGCAGGTAAGCATAAAAGGTGATGTAAAAGACCAGTATGAAATGTTTAACGTTGTTGATGAAGCTAGATTTGAAAACGGAAAGTTTACAATGATCTACAACAAATCGCTTACGAACCTTATCATCAATTTAGAAGATGACTTTACTCCTATAAGCGTAGAAGAGGTAATGAAGCTCAGGACTGTCGAGGCGTTGCGGCTATATGAGCTGCTAAGGGCAGATCGTGTAATTAAGATGAGGAATAGAAAACTCGGCGATTCTAATAAGGCTACATTCAATTTGTCAGAACTAAAAAGTATTCTTGCTCCGAATGCTGGAATGGAGAAAGAAAAGGGTGCTAGCAATTTTAATAAAAGAATTTTGAGTACAGCGGTGAAAGAGATAAATGAAAAGACAAGTCTCAATGTGGAATACACTCCTGTGGAAGAAGACAACATAGTAGGAGGAGTTGATTTTTGTGTATCAAGAAAAGAAAGTAAAACTCCGCAGCCATTGGAAGAAAATAGCATGTATGCAATAGCTGAAAGAGACAAGGATATTTGCGTTGGAACAGTCACCTATAAACCTGATCCATTTCTGTATTTAGTTTTTGTTATGGGAATATGTAATATTGACGAAAAGGAAGAATTATTATCATCAACGGTTACTGCAGAGGATATCGCCCAGGCGCTGAATATGAAAATGGAAGATGTATGCAACGAGATGAAAGCAATAAGCAACAGATCAGTAGATCGAGCATCTATTTACGACTGGATGACACGTAAGGAAATTTTTCCAGAGAAAAGAGTATTAGAGCAGATTGTTACGGATGCTACTTATAGTGATGGAATTATCACAATGAACTACAATCATTCCTTGAATAAATATCTTAAAAGGCTTAATGCATACTATAAGTGTCGAATAAAAGATTTGACAGAAGAATTAAATAAAACAAACTACTAGATATAGTGAAGATGAAAACGATAAGAAGTATAATAATACATAGCATTGTTCATAACGCAAGCATTAATTGAAAGTTTTACTTGTGTGTACATCTACATTAAGAAAGGAGTCAATAAATGGCGAAAATTCCTACGAAGTGGTTAATATCGGCCAATAAGTCATTTGATACGGTTAGGGCATTTAATGAACTAAAAACATTGGACTGGAATCAGGGTATGTATAAGCTAGAAGAAGGAGATATTGTATACATATATCTTGGAAAACCAATTCAGAAAATACGGCTCAAGTGTAAAGTGGTTAAAGCCAATATGGCAACTTCAGATATTGATGATAGAAAGTATATAACCGGAATAACTGATGAAGAGTTAGAGGAAGAATTTGTTGAGTCATATGGTAACTCTATGCGACTTACAGTGCTTTCAGAATTTGTTGAATCAGATTTATTTGGTGCTAAGGCATTAGCCGAGCATGGAGTTCGAGGACAAATCCGAACTCCAAGGAAAATAACGGAGGAAGTGCTGGACTACATTGAACAGATCGATGCAGAAGAGAACACTCTTAAAAAATTCAGCAAAAACCGAGTAATTATCAATGAATTAGCGCGTGTTAACACGGAAACAATTTTGGAAGATGAAAAGATTGATAGTGAAGAGGTTGTTGGTAAAGAACGAGAAATACTAACTAAAGCAAGGGTGAATCAGTCTAGATTTAGACAAAAGCTCCTTGAGAGGTATGACGGATGTGCTATATGCGGAATGAATATGTCAGATTTGTTGGTGGCAAGTCATATTAAGCCTTGGGCTGAGAGCTCAGCAAAGGAAAAGACTTCAGTTGAAAATGGACTGCTTCTTTGTCCTAATCACGACAAGCTTTTTGATAAGGGATATATTGCATTTGAGAATGACGGCTCTGTACTTATCTCGTCGCTTATTAGTAAGGAGAACTATGACTTATTAGGAATAGATGAAGACATGAAGATCGAGTTGACAGAAGCAAATGTACCATATATTGAATACCATAGAAAGAATAAACATATCTGGTAAAGAAATAATAAAATAGTAAGATGTTTGAAGTTTAGGTAAGCACAGGTTTAGCGACTTCAGTGAAACATCATATTCAGTAATGAAAGCAGTTCGATGACATAAAGCCATGGAACTGCTTTTTTATATACAGTACTAAAATGGTCTGCGCAGTGAAACAGAAGATAGCTGCGTGGTGGGAGTTTGAAGATGAACTGGGTGATATGTAATAGAAAGTAAGCGTCAAATAACGCGCCTATGATTTAATCCGCTACTATGGTTTACTTTAAAAAACTGAAAAAACTAACTAGTTTTTTAAAGGAGGCCAGGTATGGATCAGATCACACATGATGTTCGCACAGCCCAATGGGCTGAAA
>NZ_JAGAYD010000122.1 GCF_017940685.1 Butyrivibrio sp.
AGAGCTGGTGATAGACAAGCCTGGCGAGCAAGAACCGGCCAAAGAAGATCTCTCGAGATTGACTCTGATTAAGCCCCAGACAACCAAGGTCCTTCGTGTCATTGAGAATATAAGCATAAGTATAAACAGCCGCATAGGCGTAAACATCGGCAAATGTGATGTCACCACGCTCTCTGCATTAATCAGGGAAATGGAGGTGAGTCAATGATCAACCTATCAGGCAAATTCAGATATTTTCTCTGTACAGACAATGTCACACTGCGCTTCCGTCATCGTGGACTCAGGGAATACATCAAGGGCAAGCTCCATCGCGACCCCTGCAATGGTGATGTCTACATCTTCCTGTCACGTGACCTCAGCAGACTCAGAGTCTATTACTTCCACCATAATGGAGAAATCCTCACGGAAAAGATCCTGCATGCACACCGGTTCACTCATCCCATCTTCTTGGATGAAGGCAAGCATGTGTACCACATCTCGTGGTCCAGTTTCGTTTATCTGCTCGAGGGTATCATCAGAAAGGAAAAAGACGAGTATTTTGATGAGTACGAAGAGGATGCAACCGATGGTGATGAGCTGCAAGAATTAGTGTGATTTTGTTAGCATTATTTAACGTAACTATCTGATAATTAAGTAGTTAAATATTTGCATATATGGAGAAAAATGAGTACCTTTGTAATGTGAATAAGGCAGAGGAACAGCAGTTTGCTATACTCTCTTCCAGGGTCAGTAGCGCTGAAAGAGAGAAGCATGAAGCCCAGAAGAAGGTGAAACTTCTGGAGCAGAAGAACTCTGCCCTTGAGTCTCAGAATGCAGACATTCAGAGGCGACTCAATGAGAAAATGGATGAAGTGGCTGAAACAGTCAAGCAGATGGCCCAGTTCATGATGGGCAAAGGACCGGTAACCCTCTCAGACTCCTTGCGAGATGCTATAGTAGCTGGTGTCAAGAAGGAATTTGAGGAAAAACTCCGTGTGCAGAATGAGAATCATGCAAAGGAGATGCAGGACTTAAAAGACTTCTTTGCTGTGCAGCTTGCAGCTAAAGACAATGAGCTGAATGCACTCAGGGCTAAGTATGGCGAGGGCGATGATCATGGCACAACCAATGCTGGTCAGCCTATTCCAGACGGAATGACTCCTGAAGACCGTATAAAGCAGCTTGAGCAGCAGAAGAATAAAGTTGCTGTTGATGCCTATGGTCAGGGAACAGAGTCCGAGAAATATAATCATGGCTGTCAGAATCCTGTAAAAGCAGACGATCTCGACCTCGAGGGCGCTGATGTGCCGGATGAGCGTTGTGTAGAGATTGCCAAACAAGTAATGGCGGCAGCCAAGCAGCGCAAGGATATGAAAGGCGTTGAAAAGCCTCGTAATATCCAGCCTTTAGAGGAAGCAGCACTGAATGACAAGGATAGTCAGATAATCCTTACTCCAGAAGACCTTCCCGACGACGCAATAGAACTGGAACCTGATAAGACAACCCGTTATATTTGGGTGGAAGGTCATTTCAGATGTAAGGTTATTATCCGAAGGAAATTCAAGGATCCACGTGGTAACTACTATTATGTTAATCTCCCTGAGAAGTATAAGAATCCCATGGGACGTATGGAAGTCACAGAATCTGTTATTGCATTGGTATATGTTCTTCATGGTGAGCATCGGATGACATACTCTGAGATAGTCACATTCCTTAAGAGCAAGGGGCTGAACTATAGCGAGGGGGCTGTCAAGAACTGGATAAAGAAGGCTGGTGATCTGCTGGAGCCTCTTGATGAAGTAATCCAGAAAGAGATTCTTGCAACAGGACATGACCATGTGGATGAATCCACAATCGGCATTTGTGACAAGCGTCTGCCTAATAAGGATGAAAAGGACGAAGATGTCGAGAATGATCAGCACTATTACAAACGGTGGATGTTTTGCCATTATTCGCCAGTCAACAAGCTGACCCAGTTTGTGTTCTTTAACCGTGGACGCAGGACACGCGAGGCTGTAGAGACGTATTTCAAGGATGCCAAGAAACGCCTTTTCATCCACAGTGACGGAGCACCTCTTTATAAGTGCTATAATGTAAAGGTGGAAGATCTTGAAAAGTGTTCTGAAGTAGCCGATATTATTGTAAGAATATCATGTCTTGTTCATATGAGAAGACCACACTTCAAACTAAAGGATGTCTCGCAGGATGCTTGTGAAATAGTGCATCTTGCCGACCAGATATTCCATTTAGACAAACAGATAAAAGCTGATGCCAAAGGCGATTTTGACAAAATCGCGCAGGAGCGAGTCCTGCAGATAGGTCCGATACTGCAAAGTATCAAAGATAAGCTCGACATACTTGAAAAAGAGCTTGACCAGACGAAGGAACCTGAGCTGGTCAAGGCAGTGAAGTATGCCCAAGCAGAATATCCCTGTCTGCTACATTGCTTGAAGAATGGTGCGCTTGACTTTTCGAATAATGCCGTTGAAAGAGAGATCCGCAGATTGGCAAAGTATCGTAATAACAACTTCTTTGCAGGAAGCCCTGATGGAGGTGTAAGATTAGCAAGGTCACTGACTACCTTTGCAAATTGCAAGGCATATCAGTTGAATTCATTCAGATACTTGTGTGACGTGTTCCGTCGCATCAAGAAGACAGCCAAGGAAGATTTGGTTTACTTGGTCGCTCACAGGTGGCAGCCCCAATTGGCTCCAGCCATCTATTAAAATCAACTCAAGTTTTTAAAAATCTATAAATAAGTACTTGCTTAGGGCCTTAACGGGTCTAAAGTGACCGCTTAC
>NZ_JAGAYD010000123.1 GCF_017940685.1 Butyrivibrio sp.
ACTGATCAGATAGCCAGCCATATACTGCCTTGTCTCTCTGTACTTATCATCTATGCTCTTTGAAAAACCAAACATCTTTCGGCCTTCTTCAAGAAAGATCACGTTTTCTCTTATAGAACCTTTGTCGTTTGAAAACTGCCAGCCAGACAAGGTCAGCCACTGATGCTCTGGACTGCAGATTAAAGTTCGGCCGTCAGTTAAAAGAATCTTTACCGCCTTACTTCTCTTTTTATTGATCTCTAGGACAGTACCCTTGGTATACTTAAGATCCTCGCCGTCATAACGCACGGAATATACAAGATCGCCACTCTTTAGATCCCGCACCTTCTTAGTGGTATTATCATAAAGAAGAACATCCATATTGCCATCAATACAGTCAAAATATCTGTTCATAAGATTATCCTTTCTGGTCGAAAAACAATAGGTTTACTACTATAGTAACACATCATCGCGCTGTTAATGTGTATTTTGCGTGAATTCAACGCTACCCGCAAACCCAGGGCGGGGAGCGAAAACTGGGTTTGCGGGTAGCGTTTTACTTCTCTCTTATGGCGCCGCTTTCAAAGGCTTTAAGCAGGTCTTTTAAGTCGTCTATTTGCCTTAGAAGTCCTTTTCCGATGTCAGTATCACGAACCAGGATTCTTTTCTTGGTCTTTTCTGTAAGTTGGATAGTGGGAGTGTTTTCCTGTCCTTTAACAAAGGGCTTGTGGGCTGCAAGAGCCAGATGATGTGAGTTAAAAATAAGTGTGTATCCTGCAATTCCAGTCTGTTCATGATAAGCCTTGGATATTCCTCCATCAATTATGTAGAGCTTGCCTCCGGCTTTTACAGGGTGTTCGCCCTTACCTGCCTTGACAGGAACATGTCCGTTTATTATGTGTGACCACTCAGGATCAAGCCCAAACTCCTTTAAGATTTTTTCTGCGTAGGGTTCCATTGCTGAGTATTTGTAGTAAGGATTGAAGTTTTCTTTGCACAGTTCTTTTTCACTCCGTAAAAAGAGATGCTCAAAGGTTGTGATTTTATCTTTTCCAAAAAGAGGAGACCTGGGGCCACACCACAGATACCACATAAGATCAACAGCATCCTGTTTTTTCTCCGGATCATCTCTCATATCGAGGAAAAATGCATCGTGGATCTTGACGTTTAAGTAGTCCATAAGTTCTTTTCCCGAAAAGCTTCCATCCCTGGTGGTCATGGGAATAAAGTTCCCGTTATCGTCCATAGGAATGCAGCCGTGATATAAGAGATTGCCGTTGACAATCCTATACATGGCGCCGTGGGAGTACAAAAACTGTACGTGCTTTAAAAGGAGCTGGGAGTGGATAAAGCTAAAGCGAAGAGTCCTCATAAGCTCTTCTTCTCCCTCGGAAAGAGCATAAGGGTCCTTTGGATCTATTGTTGGAAAGTTAGTATCAGAAAGCTTGTACAGTTTGCCCTCTATCTCTACTTCGTATGTGCCGTAATTTATTTTATCCAGAAGCAGCCTGTTATCAAGGTCATATTCAGGATGTCTTTTTATCAGCTGCCCCTCAAGTTTAAGCTGGATAATGCTAATGGCCTTGCACATCCTGGCAGCAAGATTTGGATTGACAGAATCGTACTTGTTTTCATCCAGAAGATGGGGCATAAAGCATTCACATGGATCGTCACCATAAACTTCAGCAGCAAACATTGACAGGGGGCGAAGGTTGATGCCATAGCCATCCTCCAGAGCATCGAAGCAGTTGTAGCTGGTTCCAATCCTGAGTACATTGGCAATACATGCTGTGTTGCCGCAGGCAGCTCCCATCCAGTCCACATCGTGATTGCCCCACTGTATATCAACGTCATGGAAGTTCATGATCTCTTCCATGACAAGATCCGGACGGGCGCCTCTGTCAAAAATGTCTCCTATTATATGAAGTGAATCAATGGTGAGATTCTGTATCAGCTCGCAGAGTGCGATTATGAACTCATCAGCGAAGTCAATCTCAATGATGCCGTTGACGATCTCGTTATAATAAAGCTTTTTATTGGGATCATTCATGTCAAGGTGAAGAAGCTCATCTATGGCATATGCATAGTCTGCAGGCATCTTTTTGCGAACCTTGCTCCTTGTGTATTTACTTGAGACCACGCGGCAGATGGAAATTAAACGGTTGATGGTTATCTTTTGGTGCTCAGACAGCTCCTTTGCCGAAACGTTCTCATCATGCCTTATATTACTTATGACTTCCCGCGGATAATAAATAAGGTTGGCCAGTTTAAGCTGGTCAGACTCCGTCATCTGATTGCCAAAGGTCTCTTCAATCTTGGCTCTTATAATACCTGATGAGCTCCTTAGCAGGTGTGAAAATGCCTCATATTCTCCGTGAATGTCGGAAAAGAAATATTCTGTGCCCTTAGGAAGCGCACAGATGGCACGAAGATTGATAATCTCCGCCGCAGCCTTCCTTGAATTAGGAAATTCCTTGGATAATAAACGCAGATATTCTATGTCTCTCATTGCTCTCCCCTCATGTAACAAGTGACAGGTGAATTACGTTTTTACTGATATACCCATTATTATACATACACTCTTTGTTGTCATTGCGTGAAATCAACATTTGAACTTGTTATATGGTAAAATAATGATAACCTGTTGTCGTTTTTGTGACCGGAGGATGGAGGGCAGAGTGTGAAAAGAAGGGCAATCATTACAATAAATCTTCTGATAATGGGGAGTATACTGTTTTTCATCTTCAGATATGCCAATGATAAGGCAAGTGAAAGTACACATAATTCAATACAGGCTTTTGAAAAGATGACTACGACCACAAGTCAGATCATTGTCAACTACCTGGAGGATGAACAGCATCTTTGTGATATATGGGCAAACTATGTTAACAGCGCTGCTAATGACGGAGCTCCTATGACAGCGAATGAGGCTATATCATATATCAGAAAGGCAAAGATATCTCCTGAGATTGAGGGACATCTGATATTTCTTGATAATGCCGAGAGAAAGGGTATTTCGACTACAGGGAAGGTATCGGACTTAAATGACTATACTGTTTCCTATAAGAATATAAGCATATTTGACAATATCGGAAATGTGAGCAATGAAAATGACGTAGTCAACCTGACGAGGGCTTATACAAATCCAAGTAATGGGGTGCAGTCCATAGCGTTTTTAAACAATGTTATGGTTATCGATGAAGAAAGCGGTGAACTGGTAAAGGGGCTTTTGATGCGTGTTGTGCCTCTTAGCCGTCTTGAGCAGAAGCTTGTTTTCCTTAACGGAGAGTACGAGAACGTTGAAATCTGCCTTATAGATCAGGAAGGAAATTACGTTGTTCACGGCAAGTCTTTTAAAAACAAAAACTTTTTTGAGTATTATAAATTATATAATACATCTTCAGCAGAGGAATATGATCAGGTAGTAAAAGAGATAGTCAGTGGCACAGGCACTATGATGCTTAAGAATGCCAAGGGGGAGGATTACATTTTATCCTACACACCCCTTGCAACAATGAAAACATGGTCGCTTCTGGCATATTTACCGGTTGGCGATTTTGCCGCAAACAGGTCTATAGACTGGCTGCTGCTTGGGATAGCCTCTGGTGGCTTTATACTTCTTATAATATTTAATTCCTCTGTTATGATGAGCTATAACCGCAAGCTTTCAGAGGCTGCAGTACAGGCAAATCAGGCCAATGAGGCCAAATCTTACTTTTTATCCACCATGTCCCACGATATACGTACGCCAATGAATGCAATATTGGGATTGAATGAAATGGTTATCAGGGATTCTAAGGATGAAAATATCAGAATGTATTCTGAGAGCATAAGAACAGCGGGGAATACCCTGCTTGGCATCATAAATGAAATTCTTGATTTTTCCAAAATTGAAGCAGGAAAAATGGAAATCATAAATGTTGATTACAGTTTTGTGTCCCTTCTTAACGATCTTGTGAATATGGTGCAAAAGAAAGCTGAAGATAAGGGACTTACTTTTAACCTGGATATTGACAGCGATATTCCTACAGTTCTTAACGGTGATGAGATAAGAATCAAACAGATTATAATCAATGTCCTTTCGAATGCAGTAAAATATACAAAGAAGGGTCACGTAACCTTCATGGTACGTGCCAACAGAATTGCAGATAAGCCTGATTCAATAAGACTTAGGGTTAGAGTTGAGGATACGGGTGTGGGCATAAAACCTGAAGATCTTGACAGGCTGTTTGTGGCTTTTGAACGCATTGACGAAAAATCAAATAGAAATATCGAAGGAACAGGACTTGGTATGTCAATCGCCCAGAGCTTTCTTGATATGATGGGAAGCCATCTTGAGGTTGAAAGCGAATATGGCAAAGGCTCGGTATTTTCCTTTGAGATTGACCAAAAAGTAATTAAATGGGATCCAATTGGAGATTTTCAGGAGTCCTTTAGGCTTTCTTTAACTGAGAGGGCAAGCTACCATGAAAAATTCACGGCGCCTTATGCCAGGGTTTTAGTGGTTGATGACACTCCCGTCAATCTTACTGTTTTTGTGAATTTGCTACGGAATACCAAACTCCAGATTGATACGGCGGAAAGCGGCGATGAATGTATATCTCTTTTTACAAAAAAACATTATGATGTTATATTCCTTGATCACATGATGCCTGATAAAGACGGTATCGAAACGCTAAGGGAAATGAAGGCTATAACTGATACTCCGAATAAAGAAACGCCTATAATCTGCCTTACAGCCAATGCAATATCCGGTATGCGTGAAATGTATACAACAGCGGGATTCGACGATTACCTGACAAAACCGATTGATGTTGAGAGACTTGAAATGATGCTGCTTCAGTATCTGCCAAAGGGTAAGGTAGGACCAGCCTCTGCCAAAGGTGGTGAGGATGAATACAACCTTCCGGACTTTTTATTTAATCTCAAGGAAATAGACGTGGGGTCAGGACTTACTCACTGCGGCAGCGGCGAGTCTTACGTGTCAGCGCTTAAGATGTATTTAGATAGCGCTGAAAACAATGCTAAAGAGATCGAGAGGTACTACGCTTCAAAAGACATAAAGAACACGACTATAAAGGTTCATGCCCTTAAAAGTACATCTCGTGTAATAGGAGCCCTGGAAATTGGCGAGTTTGCAGCAAGGCTTGAAAAGGCCGGAGATGCCGGTGATCTGGAAACGCTGGATAAAGAGCTCGGAGAACTTATTTCAAGGTACAGGCAGCTTGCAAAAGATCTTGAGCCTTTAGCTGAAGGTGATGACGATGATAAAGATGATGATCGTCCGCTTATAAGTGATGAAAAACTTAAGGAGATTTTCAAATCTTTGCAGTATTATTGCGAGGAATATGACCTTGATAGCATAGTTGGCCTTGTGGCATCTCTTGACGAGTATAGAATACCAGAAGAAGAGATGACGCGAGTTGACGCTATAAAAAAAGCAGTGGATAATTATGATTATGAGATGATACCGGATATTCTTTCTGGGGAAATGAGATAAAGATGAGGAGCACTGTACTTTTAATAAGCAGTGGTTTCGGCTTTATGGCCGAGGCATTGGACAACAACCTGAAAAAGCAAGGTCTTATAACTGAATTTGCTGAGCACAAAGTAAGGAGCATTGAAGAAAAAAAGCAGGATAGCGACATAATTCTTTTGCTTGCCGGAGACTATATATACAACTCTCCGGAAGCACTTGTGTACTTAAAAGATATAACAGTAGATGAGGAACGGCCACTTTGTGCCATAGGCCATGATGAAGAACTTGAAGTGATCTATCAGTATATACCTCAGGATCATTTTAAGAAGGTTTTTTCGCGCCCCTTTGATGCAAAGTATATAGCAGAGGAGATCAAATATATAGCAAAAGCCGCTCAGGAGGCTAAACTGGGGAAAAGAATCCTTTTGGTGGATGATGATCCTACTTTCCTTAAGATGCTTCAGGGCTGGCTTCATGAAAAATATAATATTGCTGCGGTTAAGTCGGGAATGCAGGCTATCACATATCTTGCCAATCATTCACCGGATCTTATTCTGCTTGACTATGATATGCCAATAACGTCCGGCCCACAGGTCATGGAGATGATAAGAAGTGAATATAACTCAAAAGAGGTGCCTATTATCTTTCTTACAGGTAAGTCTGATCGCGATAGCATAATGAAAGTTATGAAGCTTAAGCCACAGGGATACCTGCTTAAGACCTTGTCAAGGGACGATATTGTGGCGGCAATAGACAATTATTTTCAGACACAAAGATGGGATAGTTTCCTTTAAATGGAGGGAGTGCCTATGAATAGAACCATAAAAACGCTGATTTCATTGAGCCTTGTAGTTGTATTGCTATTGCAGGGCTGTGGCAGCAAAGAGAAAGAAAATAAGACCTTTGTTCCAAAGTATGACAAGAATACAGAGTTTTCGCTGACAGTTGTTGGAAGTTATTCTAACTTTGAATCACTGGAAGCTGAGTTTGAGCGTTTTTATGAATATTATCCCAATGCAAGCCTGCAGTATGTAACAATGGATGATTACAACAATGTTATCTCAAGCGCGCTTGTAAACAGTGAGCCACCTGACATTTTTACGACCAACACCTGGATGGTGGGGAATGAGAAATACAATGATCTTTTTGATTCCTGCGAGGTTATCTCTGATCCTGAACTTGGCATAGATTATTCCTGTATCAGAAATTCACTGATATGGAGCACGGATTCAGGGGATGTTGTTATGCTTCCAATCTTCACTTCATCCTACGGAATGCTGGTCAATATGGATATATTTGAAAAAGAGAATTTAGAAGTTCCAACGAACTTTGGAGAGCTTGTAGAAGTTTGCAAAAAGCTTAAAAACGCAGGATATGAATCCCCTGTTATGGGAGCAAATAAGTTCAGCGGCCCTGGATTGTTCAACTGCTTTGTATATCCGATGTTTGCATATGACGCAATGAAAAACAGTGATAAGATTGATGCACTCAATAATTTTGAGCCATCCTCCGGAGAGCTGATGCGGCCCGCTCTGGAAAGACTGTATGAATTTGTGAATTCTGACTGCATAGATGTGGCAAAATGTCAGAATGAGATAATTGACGACTACGATTCGGTAATAATGCGCTTTTTTGAGGGAGATGTACCGATGATGTTCGCCACAGGGGATGTTGCCTCTGGAACGGCCAAGAGGGAGAGCAAATCAGAGGCCTTTTCGGCAAATCCTTTTAAGTACAGATTTTTTGTTGCACCTTCTGGTGACGATGGCGGATATTTCATAAATTCTACGAGCCTTTGCTTTTCTGTCAATAAGCATAGCAGGAACCTTGATATGGCCAATGAATTCATGCGATTTCTAATAAACAAGAATGAGCTTAGCAACATGGCTGGATTAAAACGCCTGATTACTCCTGTCGATGATTTTTCCTTCGATGAGCTTTATTCTTCACTTGCAGAAGTGCCAAAGGACAGGAGCTTTAGTGATAAGGAGACAGGTCTTTTGGATCCGGCGGTCAGACAATTTCGGGCTGCTATTTACGCTGTGGGAAACGGCAGAATGACTATCGATGAGGCTATTGCTGCGTATGGAAATATACCTGAGGAGTAAAGTAATAGATGAATGAAAAAATAGTTATAGTTGACGATGATGCCTTAATCCTTCGAAATGCAGACAACACGCTGTCAGATACATATAAAGTTACCTGCCTTAAAAGCGGAAGGATGTTTCTTGATTATGTCAAAAAGAATACTGTAGACATGCTTCTGCTGGATATTAGGATGCCGGAAATGGATGGCTTTGCGACCCTTAAGGCCCTTAGGGATTGGGAGAAGAAAACTGGCAAAAAGGCTATTCCATGTATATTTCTTACAGCTAATGAGGACAGTAAGTCAGAGTCAATAGGGTTATCTCTTGGCGCAATGGACTTTATCCGTAAGCCCTTTGAGGCTGAGGTGCTAAAGCTTAGAATGCATAATCTTTTGGAGCTTATTAAACTCCAAAATGACCTTCATCATGAGGTTGAAATAAAGACTGCAGAGCTTGAGAGCCTTTCTGTTCATGTTGTTCAGACACTGGCAGAGGCTATTGATGCGAAAGATAATTATACGAACGGCCATTCCACCCGCGTTGCGATGTATTCAAAAGAGATAGCCAAAAGATATGGCTATTCCCCAAAACGTCAGGAAGAAATATACATGATGGCTCTCCTTCATGACATAGGCAAGATAGGCATTCCTGATAGTATTATCAACAAGCCAGGAAGGCTCACGGATGAAGAATACGCAACAATAAAAGAGCATCCAGGGAAAGGCGCAAAGATACTATCGGCTGTCACAGAGATGCCAGGTCTTGTTACAGGTGCCAGATGGCACCATGAGAGATACGATGGAAAAGGTTATCCTGATGGTCTTAAGGGCGATGACATACCAGAGGAAGCCAGGATCATTGCCGTTGCTGATGCATATGACGCCATGACCAGCAACAGAAGTTATAGAGAGACCATTCCCAGGCAACATGTTATAGACGAGATAAGCAAGGCTATAGGAACTCAGTTTGACGAGCGCTTTGCAAAGATCATGCTTCAAATGATTGAAGAGGACAAAGACTATGCTATGCGCCAGTGTTTGCCAGAGGAATAATTGTAATTTATAAAAAGATTATTTGACGCATCACGATATACTATTTACAATACTGACGAGAGTGGAATTATGTCGTTTATAAAATCGCTATATTTCACATATTTTGAAAGGACACTATTGTATGGATGCAAACGGATTAAATGCAGAGCAGCAGGCTCTTCTTGCGAGCATAATGGGTAAGTCATCACAGGCTGGTGGCGGTGGTGGATTCAGCCCCTCTATGGTTCAGTCTCAGGCGCCTGCAGCAACAGCAGCTCCTGCAGCCGCAGATCCAGGTAAGATGCTGAGCCAGGCAGAGATTGACGCACTTATTGCTTCAATGGGAAAATGAATACGTTTTATGAGAGTAATAGACGAGACCTCCTGATTTTTTTCAGGAGGTCTTTTTTGTCAGTCTATGGATATGAGTTCATATTCTTTTACGCCAAAGCCAAGCTGTGCAGCTCTGTCTACGGTATGTTCACCGTTTCTTGTCTTTACTCTTTCAAGGAAGTGGTCTTTGCCTGGATCATCTGACTTATAGATAAGATCAAGACATGCTCTGTCGATTGCAACAGGATCTGTTGAAATAAGGATGCCAACATCTTTCATGCAGGGATCTTCTGCAATTGCACAGCAGTCGCAGTCAACTGAGAGATTTTTCATAACATTTATAAAAACCATTTTGCCATTAAAGTGGTTAACTACGGCTGATGCAGCTTCTGCCATGGATTCAAGAAATGCATCCTGCGGGGGTAGATCGTCCCATACGATGCCCTGATCCTCAGCCCGTACATATTTTCCGGCGGAATGTATGTTGACTTTTCCTGCTGTGGAGGCACATCCGATGGAGAGCTGTTTAAGAGCTCCGCCGTAGCCTCCCATTGGATGTCCCTTAAAGTGAGACAAAACCAGCATGGAATCGTAGCAAAGAAGATTTTTGCCAACTATATCGCACTTTAAGTGACTGGGGTTTGGAATATCAAGTTCAACGTCGGGACCTTCAGCATCCATCAGGTCAACAACAAAAAAGTCGTTCCAGCCATGCTTCTTAATGAGCTTTTTATGCTTGTCTGTACTGTTTCTTTCACCTTCATAAGCTGTATTGCATTCAACAACAGTTCCATTTACGTGTTCAACCATAGGTTTCCAAAACTCCGGCTTTAAATAGTTTTGGTTGCCATCCTCTCCGGAATGGACCTTAACTGCAACTTTGCCCACAAGCTCTTTTCCCAAGGTATCATACATCTTTACAACCTGCTCAGGGGTAATTGTTTTAGTAAAGTAAACTTTTGAAACTGATCCCATTATATATACCTCCTAAAAAAGAAAACTATCACTTTTGAATTTAATCATATCATAAATAAAAGGTTGGATTAACTTATTAAAATATTATAAAAATAAACTATTTTTAGATAATTTAATTTATAATTTAAAGTAGTTTGCATTTTATGTAAACGCTAAT